>DATKZD010000037.1:0-4561 GCA_035528195.1 Elusimicrobiales bacterium | reverse complement strand
CCGAAAGAATTGGCGGTACGGTAAATTACATAAGAAATTCCGTAAAAGTCATCATAAACGCATACGACGGCACAACAGATTTTTATACAGTAGACGAAACAGACCCTATTTTGCGTACATACAAAAAATTTCTCCCCGATTTGTTTAAACCACTGTCGCAAATGCCCGAAAATCTTAGGAAACATCTGCGATATCCTAGGGAAATGTTTTCCATTCAGGCAATGGCATATCTAAAATATCATATGAAAGACCCCAAGGTATTTTATAATCAGGAAGATTTGTGGGATGTCCCAAGCCAGCTTTATGACAGATCACAAGTAATAATGGAACCTTACTATAACATAATGAAACTTGCCGGTAATCCTAAAGAAGAATACGTTCTAATGCTTCCGTTTACCCCTTCCAAAAAAGACAATATGATAGCGTGGCTGGCGGCAAGAAGCGATGCTCCGCATTCGGGAGAATTGCTTTTGTATCGTTTTCCCAAAGAAAAACTTGTCTACGGCCCGATGCAGATAGAGGCAAGGATAAATCAGGATAGCGATATTTCACAACAGTTTACGCTGTGGGGACAAAAAGGCACAAGAGTAATACGCGGTAGTTTAATGGTAATACCCGTAGAAAAAAATCTTCTCTATATTGAACCCGTATACCTTCAGGCGGAAATAGGTAAAATTCCGGAACTTAGGAAAGTGATAGTTGTTTTAGGCGAAAAGATTGCGATGGAAAACACATTAAACCAAGCTCTGGAAACAGTTATAAAGGGAACCAAACAAAAAAGTAAAAAGCGGGGACAGGAAGTAACTTTTTCACCTAAAAAAGCACAGCGATTATTTCTGCAGGCGCAAAAATATCTGCGTCAGGGTAATTGGGCGGAATATGGCAAAACCGTAGAAGAACTGGGAGAAGTTTTAAAGCGCCTGGCAGATTAAAAATGGATAAAGTAGATATAACGATAATAGGCGCAGGAGCTGTAGGACTTGCCATTGCCGAGAAATTAACTACTACCGATAGAACCGTTGTTGTAGTTGAAAAAAATCCGCGATACGGGCAGGAAACAAGCAGTAGAAACAGCGAAGTAATACATGCAGGAATTTATTATAAACCTGGAACTTTAAAAGCCCGTCTTTGCATGCAGGGAAAAGAACTTTTATACCGGTACTGTAAAAAAAATAATATCCCCTACAAACGACTCGGCAAATTAATCGTTGCATCTAATGACGATGAAATAAAAAAACTCTATTTTTTAGCCGAGCGTGCCAAAAAAAACGGCGTTTTGGATTTACAAATTTTGGACTCTGCCGAAATAAGCAAACTTGAACCTTTAATTAAAGCTCAAAAAGCGATTCTTTCGCCTTCCACGGGCATATTTTCTACTGATTTATTTATGGACAGTTTGCACAAAAATTCCGAAGCCAAAGGAGCTATGCTTTTAACCGAAACGGAAGTTACAGGCATAGCAAAAGAAGACGGTTTTTATAAAATCACAACCTATAATCAGGAACCTTTTCTGTCTAAAATAGTAATAAATGCGGCGGGACATAATGCAGACGCTGTTGCTTCGTTAGCGGGCATAGATATAAAAAAATGTTCCTACACGCAAAAATTCGTAAAAGGGGAATACTTTAGAATTACCAAACCTTGCAACGTTACGCATCTTATATATCCCGTGCCTACGGAAATTAGTTTGGGAACTCATTTAACGCCCGATATGGAAGGAAGAATAAGGATAGGCCCAAACGCTTTTGACGTCAAAGAAATAGAATATGCGGTAGACGAAAATCACAGGCAGGAATTTTTAAATTCCGCAAGAAAATTTCTACCCGATTTAGAACCCGAACAAATCATTCCCGATACATCGGGCATAAGAGCAAGGCTGGCTTTTGCAGAAAAAGACACGCCTGACTTTATAATTAACCATGAAGCCGACAAAGGGCTGGGCGGCTTTGTAAATTTAATAGGCATAGAATCTCCCGGGCTTACCACCTCGCTTGCAATAGCGAAGTATGTGGAAGATTTGATACAAGAGGTATTATGACTAGATTTAAACTCAATACCGTAAAAAAAATAGTTTTTTTCCGCCACGGGCATTCTCCCACTGCATTTGAAGCGGGAGTTAATACCGATGCCGAAAGACCTCTTTCAAATCGCGGCAGTGAAGAAGTCAAAATATCTGCGCAAAAATTAGCCGAATATAAAATTGATTTTAACATAATACTTTCAAGCACATACGAACGCGCCAAACAAACAAGCAGGATATTATCTGAAATTTTAAAAGTTGAAATTATTCCGAAAGAGGAACTTTGCGGGCATTTGGCTCCCGCTCAAATATGGCAGTTTATACTGCAAAACTTTGAAAATTACGACAATATAATAATAGCGGGGCATCAGCCGTATCTTGGGATAATATCGGGCAGATTTTTGTTCGGCGCAGGCATTCATATTGATGCCGCATCGTTTATTGCAATGGAGTTTAAAGACTATCTGCCTACCGACATTGAACAGGGCTTTGCAAAAGAAATAACTCCGTAATTTCCCCCGATTAGAACATTAGAGAATTCACATATTTCTTACACAAATCCCATAGCCTTTGCCCTATACATTTATATGTTTTTTAAGTTCTACGCTTTATGTCGCCCCTGAAATTTCCCCGATTAAAGCATTCGGCAATGACATATGAGATAGGACTCGCAACGACATGGAATAAAGCAGAAGCGATATGTTTTTTTATTTTGTTTACTTTGAAGGGTTAGGTTTGGGCGTTTCTTTTTTTACTTCTTTGTTTCTTTATTTGTTTCTTTCTTTGTTTCCTGTTTTGCCTCTTTCTTTGCTTCTTGTTTTACATCTTTTGCTGCCGTATCCATAACGGAAGCGCTGTCTACTACAGAACCCGATACTTTTTTACTGCTTTCTATGGTAAGTAAAATAGAAGTTGTGGCAATTATAAATGCCAAAGCAATAGTAAATTTTTTTACAAAATTTGTCCCGCTTGCGCCGGAAAAAAGCATATCTCCACCGCCGCCACCGCCGAATATCCCCATAGCAGAACCTTTACTGCTTTGGAATAAAACCGCAATTATAAGAAAAAAACAAGCTGCAAAATGAGTAATGAGTAAAATTTTTTCCATCTCTAACTCCCTTTTATCCCCTTAAATACATTCGGGGGGTTTTTAAATTGTACCAAAAATACTTCTAAAAGTCCGTTTTCTAAAACGAAAACGATACATCAACGAACGTATCGGATTTAATTATTTATTTTTCGTCCTGCGACAAAGCCGTAAGTCCCGGAAGTTTTTTTCCTTCCAAAAACTCCATACTTGCCCCGCCGCCTGTAGAACAGTGCGAAAAACTCTGTAGCGAAATACCCGCCTTTTTAAGCAAGGCAAGAGTGTCTCCGCCTCCGACGATAGTTACCGCCCCCTGCTGTGTTGCGCGGACAAGAGCGTTTGCCACTAAAATACTGCCTTTGGCGTAGGCATCTGTTTCAAAAATGCCCAAAGGGCCGTTCCAAAATATCGTTTTGGCTTTTTGTATAGCATTTTCAAAAATGGAAGCAGTTCTAGTACCTATATCTACTCCCATCCAATCTTCGGGTATGGCCATAGCGGGAGTTATTTTAATTTCAGCATCGGGACTAAGTTCTTTAACGGTTACGTGGTCGGCAGGAAGCAGGCATTCCACTCTTTTTGTATATGCTTTTGCAATTATATTTTTTGCGTCTTCAATTTTATCTTCTTCTACAAGAGACGTCCCTGCGGATATATTTTGCGCCCTTAAAAAAGTGTACGCCATAGCCCCGCCGATTAAAATCATATCAATTCTATCTAGCAAACTGTTTAAAACTGAAATTTTACTAGATACTTTCGCCCCTCCGATTATTGCCAAAAACGGCCTGTTGGGGTTATCCATAGCTCGGTCTAAAAACTCAAGTTCTTTTTGAACCAAAAAACCGATATATGATGGAAGAAATTTGGTTATGGCAACAGTGGAAGCATGACTACGATGAACGGCACCGAAGGCTTCCTGCACGAAAATTTCGCCGTAAGATGCAATTTCTTTTGCGAAATTTTCGTCGTTTTTTTCTTCCTCCGCATGAAAACGCAAATTTTCAAGCAGTACGATTTCGCCTTTCTTTGCGGCGGCAATGGCTTTTTTAGCTTCTTCACCTACGCAATCTGAACCAAAATGCACTTTCGCCTGCATTATCTCTTCTACAAAAGGCACCAGCAACTTTAGACTCATCTCCGCAACAACTGTTCCTTTGGGTCTTCCCATATGGGAAATGAGTATAACCTTACATCCTTTACTCAACAAATGCCTGACTGTTTTTTCCGTAGCCCTTATGCGGTTATCATCGGCAATGATTCCGTTTTTGACGGGCACATTATAATCAACGCGCACTACCACGTCTTTTGCAGTTACGTCAATATCCTGAAATTTTGCTATTTTCATTTATATGTACCCTTATTATTCCTGCACAAGCCAAACAATTCTATGGCGAAAACAGTTCCTGCCTTGCACCCCTCACCTAAAAACATACTGCAAGCAGTATGTTTTTTTT
>DATKZD010000036.1:0-3461 GCA_035528195.1 Elusimicrobiales bacterium | reverse complement strand
CGCTAGATACCCTGCTTGAAAAAAACTCAAAGAAAGTTTTTGCCGTTTTCAATTCTTCCGATGATTTTACAAAAAAGCTTGAAAATCTAGATTTAGTAAATAAAATTTTATCTTTACTGCCAAAAGATTACCGAAGCGTACTTGTTTTAAGGGAAACACAAGGTTTAAGTTACCAAGAGATTGCACAAATTTTAAACTGCTCTCTTGATGCGGTAAAAGCCAAACTTCGCAGAGCAAGAATAATGCTTGAAGAAAAAATGCGACACTTTTTGAGTAAAAACCAAGTCTAAATTTTAGGAGAATAAAATGAACTGCAAAGAAATAAAAGAAAAAATTTACCTTTTAGACGACGCCGACATTTCCGCTAAAGAAAAAGAAGAAATTAAGGCGCATATAAATAAATGCGGCGAATGCAGGCAGGTATACGAAAATTTGCAAAAAATATCCGCTGCTTTTTTTCAAAAAGACGTCTTAAATTACACCGAGATTTTTGCAGGTAAAGTTATGTCGGAAATTTCCAAAAGAGAGCGAAAAACATTTTCCGCTTTTTTAAACCGCATAATGCAAAAATCCTTTTTGCGTTTACCTGCAAAAAAACCTCTTATGTTGAAACTTGTACCGGTATATGCAGTGGTTTTGATTTTTATAGGATTTATGTCTTCCAATTTAATTACCAATAAATCTGTAAACGTTGCAAAACTTTGCGCAAAGGCGCAAGATTTGCGGGGTCAGGAAGAAATGGAAACATCGGTTCTTTTTATAAGTAACGAAGCTTTGGAAAGAGGAATTAGCGCAGACGACATTGTTACTACGTCCAAAGTGCGGAAAACAACAAAGAACGGAGTAGAAAGGACGGAATATAAAACTGATAATGCATCGTATGCAGTAGAGTCGAGAAAAATAAGCAAAGACGATATATTCCAAACGGTTTCAATATAGAAAAACTGGATAAAAAGGAGATGAAAAAATGAAAAACATAAAAAAAGTAAAACTAATAGCACTGGTGTGTATGGCGACATTGTTTTGTATTGTATCCATAGGGCACAGCGCAAAAAAAGAAGTAAGTAAAAAACCCGCTCCCATACCTATTGAAAAAGGATATAGAGCTGTATCAATTGATTCCAACTTGCCAACGCCATCGTTGAGACGCATAGAAGCAGGCGACGAGGTAGATATTATAACTTCTTTTATGGTGGATTCTGAACAAGGAAGACAAAGAGTTGCAACAACCATATTGCAAAGAGTATTGGTTTTGAATGTAGATTTGGATCAGCGTTATATTACTCTAATGCTAACTCCTGACGATGCTCAATTTTTGGTTCTAGCTAAAGAAGAAGGAAGGATATATATTGCCGAAAGAGCTAAAGGTGATAAGAATCGTCTTTCGCTACAAATGAAATCCTTTAAAAATATGATAAATAGAAAATAGGTTATTTGAGCTTTATTTTTTCAAACCCGCAGATAAATTCTGCGGGTTTTTGTTTAGGAACTATTCAACAGCAGTAAAATTTGTCTACAACATATATTTTGCTTATAAACGAGCGGAGTATAAAAATTTGTTAAAATATAAAAAGAGATTGTTGAATAAATTCCTCTCAGGAGGGGTTCAGCGAGTTTTTACCGTGAATAAGTATTCGCAAGAGCAACGGTTTATGAATAGAAAATTGCAGTTTTGTATTTTAGGTGAATTGCGATTAACAAGTTTACGCTGATATTGGTGTAACTTTAGTATCTGAGAATCAAAAAAAGTTTCTCATAGAGGACTGGATTATAAATGAAAAATTGTAGATTTGTTTTTAGGCGAAGTGAAAATTTTCATAAATACTTGACGTATTTGCGAAAATTTTCGCAAAGTATAAGGGCAAATATGCGGTTTTTAATGTAAGACCAGTCCTCTATGAGAGACTTAAGGGCAGTTGGCGCAGGGGTAGCGCGTTCGCTTCACACGCGAAAGGTCATAGGTTCAAATCCTATACTGCCCAAAAGTTTTACTTCCTGAAAAGTATAGGATTTGAAGCAGGCGTTCCCGCACGCTCTGAGTGCGGGAAAACAAATGCGAGCAACGAGCATTTGTTTAGCATGGGGAGGTTACGCAGCGAGCACTGCGAGCGTAGTGACCAAATCCTATACTGCCCACCATTTTTACTAACGTAAAACCCCTGCTTTCCTTAAATAAGGAAAGCAGGGGTTTTAAATAAAGCGGGCGATAGTTACGCTTTTGCTTCTATGTGATTGAATGTTGGAAAAATATCCGACGAATTGGAGACAGTGCCTGCAAATCTGTTTTTTTCCAAATGCGTTACTATTGCATCTTCAAGTTTGCGCATCAGCTCATCTATATTTTTTCCGTGCGCCTGCAAGCTTGGAATTTCTTCCACGCGCGCAGTTAAAAACTTGTTTTTTTCTTCAACAATTATTTTAAACTTATGTATTTTTACTTTTCCCATACGCTAAAATTATACAAAATATATTTTTCCTGCGCATTTACGGGCTAATTTTTTTACGGAGTTAAAAATTCTTCCCTGCCTTATTCTTCCGATACATCAGAAGGCAGTACTACGATTTAATATTTGGCAATACCGCAAGACTTCCTGCGCAAAACCGTCCTTCGCGACGAAATTTCTGCGGCGGGGAATGCCGCCTGTTAATTTTGGTGGTATGGGCATTGCTATTTCTGTATAATATCTTTTGCTTATAGTAGTGCTTATTATCAATTAGTTAAAAAACTTATGAAAGACGAAACGTTTCATCTAATTTTATTTACCGCTTCTCTTGCATTTTTTGTGTGGTCTGCAATTAATCCTTACGACTACGTAATTTGGGCTATGGAAGTTCTTCCGGTGGTAATAGGTTTTGTGGTTCTTATTTTAACGTATCCAAAGTTTAAATTTACCAACTTTGCGTACGTTCTTATTGCCATTCAGATTTTAATTTTGGTTATAGGCGGACATTACACTTACGCAAAGGTTCCGCTCTTTGACTGGATAAAAGACATTTTTAATTTAAGCAGAAATCATTACGACAGACTGGGGCATATCGCACAGGGTTTCATTCCCGCAATACTTGCCAGGGAGCTTTTGCTTAGGACGTCCAATTTGAAAAGAGGAAAATGGCTGTTTTTTGTCTCCGTAAGCATTTGTATGGCAATTAGCGCATTTTATGAGATAGTAGAATGGATTGTAGCAGTTACAACCGATAATGTTGCCGATGCTTTTTTAGCTATGCAGGGAGATGTATGGGATACGCAGTGGGATATGTTTATGGCGTTGTGCGGTGCAATAATTTCTCTGATAGTTTTAAGAAAAGTACATGACAGATATTTAGAAAATATTAAAAAGCAGTCTTCAGGTTGATATCGCAATTAACGTATTTATTCATATCAACGACACTCCATTTTTTGTATAATCTATGCCTGCTTGCTTTTAGTGCGGGCGTAGTTCAATGGTAGAACACGAGCCTTC
>DATKZD010000035.1:0-2582 GCA_035528195.1 Elusimicrobiales bacterium | reverse complement strand
GTAGTGAAATTTTTTTACCGCAATAAAAAACAGACGGCAACTTTTTTGAGCTCCACAAAATACCCAAATAGTTAAACTGCCTGTACGCCCACAAGGAGCGTTTCAACCATTTTACTTCTTTTTATAACTCATTATTGCTAAAATGTTTGGGTTACGCCAATGAAAAAAATAGTGATTAGTATTTGTTTTTTATGCAGTTCGTTTTTTACTTTTGCCGAAAATTTACAGGCAGAGGTTGTTTTTGAGCGTGCTATCTGGCAAAAATCGGTAAGCGAAAAAGCCGGACCAAAAGTAAGGTTTAAAAATATAGATACATTGCGTTTAAAAGCAGACAAAAAAAATCCTACTAAATTACGCATAATAACGACGCTTAAAAATACTGGCAAAGAGCCCGTCATAGGAACGATTTTAAGATATGCGTTTTATTTTAGGATTATCAATTTAGACGATAAAGCGCAAAAACCATTTTGGGATATCCCCTTTGCCCTTGAAGAGCGAAGGGTATCTATTATAAAACCGATGCGTTCAAAAGAGGTTAAAACTGCAAGTGTTGTTTTAACCAACTACCTTCAAAGACTTGAAAATGCGGGTTTTCTAATTGATGCGGTAAAAGCTAAAGTTATGGTAGAACCCAAAAAGGGCGACAAACTGCAAGATAATACTACCGAATCGGTTATAGAGGTTATTTATGATTGACCAAAAACTTTTAAGAGAATGCCCCGATAAAGTTCGCAAATCTCTCTCGGATAGAGGCGGCAGATATCTACCTGCTTTAGATAAGTTATTGGAAACCGATGAACTATACAGAAAACTTTTAGCCGAAGTAGAGCATTTGCGCGCAAAAAGAAATGAAATTTCCGCAAAAATAGGCAAACTTATAAAAGATAATCCCGCCGAAGCTCAAAAGATAAAAGCACAAGCCGAAGTAGACAAGCAAAAAATGTCGGATGCGGAAAAAAAGATAAAAGAAATAAAACCTGCGCTTGATACAATGCTTGCAGGCATTCCAAACATTGCCGATAAAAGCGTTCCCGTAGGTAAATCCGAAAAAGATAATAAACTTATCAGAGAGGATTTATCACACAAAAAAGATTTTAAATTTAAACCGCTAGACCATCACGAACTTGGAGAGAGACTTGATATTTTAGATTTTGAGGCGGGGGCAAATTTATCAGGTTCGCGTTTTGTAGTACTAAAAGGCGACGGAGCAAAACTTGAAAGGGCTTTGATTAATTTTATGCTGGATATCCATACCGTCAAACACGGATACAAAGAAATTTTCACCCCTCTTATAGTCAGCGCAAAAACGATGACGGGAACGGGGCAACTGCCTAAATTTGAGGAGGATTTATATAAAATAGACGGAGAAAATTCATATTTAATTCCTACCGCCGAAGTTACTTTAACCAATATGTTTCAAGATACCGTTTTAAAGGAAAGCGATTTACCTAAACAATTTACCGCCTGTACCGCCTGCTTTAGAAGAGAGGCGGGTTCTTACGGCAAAGATACCAAAGGTCTTATAAGAAACCATCAGTTTAACAAGGTGGAGCTTGTGCATATTGTGCACCCTGATAAATCAATGGCAACTTTGGAATTACTACTTAAACATGCCGAGACAATTTTGAAAGAATTGAAAATTCCCTATAGAGTATTGGAACTTTGTACTTGTGATTTAGGTTTTTCAGCGTCAAAAACCTATGACTTGGAAGTATGGATGCCGGGCGAAAATAAATTTAGAGAAATATCTTCATGCTCTAACTGTGGCGACTTTCAAGCACGAAGAACAAAAACCAGATTTAAAAAAGATAAATCTGTAAATTATGTCCACACCTTAAATGGAAGCGGACTTGCCGTAGGCAGGACATTAGCGGCTATTTTGGAAAATTATCAGCGCAAGGACGGTTCCGTTGAAATTCCGAAAGTTTTGAAAAGTTATTTTGGCAAAAGAGAAATATCGGCTAAATGAAAAAATTTATACTTTTAAATATATTGGTGTATTTTACTGCGGGTTCGGTTTTTTCTAAACCTTTATCGGAGGACCTTGATAATTATATACGTAGCGGAATAACGTATGTACACAGTCTCAAATTTGATGAGGCGGAAAAAACTTTCAACGAGCTTTTGGCTAATTATCCCAAAAATCCTTACGGTTATTTCGGACTTGCGATTACCGCATGGGGGCGGCTTGAATTTGAATACGAACAAAGCAACCCGAAAATGGAGCAGTTATTTGAAGAACGCACGGAAACCGCAATGGAAAAGAGCAGGGAATGGATAAAAAAACATAAGAAAGATCCTCACGGATATTTGTGTCTTGGCGGAATGTACGGGTTAAAGGCAAGGTTGCACGTAAACAAACACAGTTGGGTAAAGTCTTATTTTGCCGGTAAAAAAGGCATTAAATATATGAAGAAAACCATAAAACTTGACCCCAAACTTTATGACGCCTACATCGGGCCGGGAATGTATAAATATTACGCCGGAACTTTACCTTCGGTTATTAAGATACTATCCAAACTGTTTTTTATAAGCGGAGATCCCAAAGAAGGGATAGAGCAGTTAAAATTAACCAAAGATAA
>DATKZD010000034.1:0-3529 GCA_035528195.1 Elusimicrobiales bacterium | reverse complement strand
TTGCTCCTGTAAAATTAAAAAGGCTTCCCAAATCCTGCCCGTTTATTGTAAAGCCGCCTGCATTTATTATTGCAGGATTGGTTAAGGTTGTTATTGCCGTAACGCCGGTTAATATATCGTTTGACACAATTATTGCATCATCCACACCCGGTGTGGCATTTATACTTGCTATTGCGCTATTTAATTCGGTAATACTCGTTACTGTATAATCTGTCGCTTTGGCGTTGACATTTGTTAACAAAGGTAAAAGAAATAGAATTAATACTCTTTTTATTGTTTTATTTATTTTTTTATTTTCGTTCATTTTTTAAACCCCTTAAGATAATAGTTATCTGAATAATGTTATAGATGATATTTGTCAAGACCACCCTTCAGTTTTTTAATAGATACTACTCCTTTAGTATATAAAAAAAGAACAGTTTTAAAACCACCTTTTTTATTTTGCAAAGTTGTTTTTAGAAAATGCTTATCAAAATGAATCTAAATATTTATTGAAAACGAAATTTTATGCAAAAATAGGAATCCTGAAAGTTTGGAATATGTTTTGTACTTGTGGATAAAAATGCGGATAAAAGCCAATATTTCGTTTAGAGTTATCAATTTGCGCATTACTAAAAACCCCGCTATTTAAGGCGGGGTTTTGTATATCTGCCGTTGTAATAAGGGATTTGAAAAACCTTTACACAAGCTTTAACCAAAAATTAGCTAGTCTAATTAACTAATCCTGCCAGCCCCATGGGGCGTCGGGCGGGGAAGCTAATTTGTCGGCAAAATCAAACTTAACGGTAAATAACCTCTCCGTACCCATACGGCGTAAGTTGTAGGTAAAAGATTTATCGTCTACAGTCATCCACCAAATATTGGGGGCTGCGTAATCAATAAGTTCGGCAGTTTCCTGGTCGGCAGGAAATATCTGCATCGTGGGCGAACCTATATTTGTACTCCAACCGCCGTACATCGTTACTTTATCGGATGTTCCGTCCTCATGCCTGTGGTCGTGTTTTAACAATATGCGGTTACGCTTAAACGTAAGTACCCATGTTCTTGACTTATTTTCGCCTACAAAAAAAGGTATGCGTATTTCATTTTTTTTGCAAGAACGCACATGCATTACCAGTTTTTTACCGTCAAAAGCTTCGCCACCGCCTACTATTGCCTTGCCCTCGTAAGCTTTTCCGCAATGTTTTTTTAGATTATTAAAAAACTGTCGCGCGTTATTGGTCTTCTTTGTAAATGCAGAAGTCTGCATCATACCAGCCAAAAGCAGTATGCCAATGGCTACCGGTATTACTTTATTCATATATCTACCTCCTGGATTTTTTTGATACTGCCTAACTGCCATAAGCAGTTAGGCAGTCCGATAAAACCTACTTTTTGCTTACTGCATACTTAAACAGTATTATGCCTAACACTGTAAAGAACATTATGGAAAGCACGTCGCCAAAAGCACCTAGTTTATCTGCAAAACCCGTATGCAGGACGTCAATAAGGTTAGTCGCATTACCTGCGGCGTCTTTACCTACATTGATACCTACAAGCATAGCGATGATAATTCCCGTAACTGCACCGCCGGCGATAAGTCCCGAACTAAACAATGCGCCCGAGCCCGCTTCGGATTCTTCGCTGGAACCCTTTGATTTATCAGTCCAATGTTTAATTAAACTTCCGACAAAAATAGGAGCCGAAGTTGAAAGAGGCAGATACGTTCCGACTGCAAACGGAAGTGAACGCACACCGAGCAGTTCAGCCATTGCCGATAAACACATTCCTACAATTACTAATCCCCATGGAAGATCCTGCGCAAGCAATCCTTTTACGACAGTTGCCATAAGCATTGCCTGAGGGGCGGGGAGCGGATTTGGATGCGCTGCCGTTGAAGGGCCTATGCCGACATTGTTATTGAGTAGCAGCATAACCGCGCCTACTACTGCAGATGAAGCGATAACACCTATTATCAGCCCCCATTGTTGCCTTACGGGGGTTGCGCCTACGAGATATCCCGTTTTGAGGTTTTGCATTCCGCAACCGGCGCTTGAAGCGGCTATGCATACAAATGCACCCACTGTTAACGCAAGCGATTGAAAAACATCACCCGTTTTACCAAGTCCCACAAATATCAGACAGGTAGCCATCAGTGTTGCGATAGTCATTCCCGAAATTGGGTTTGAAGATGAACCCAGTATTCCAACAACTCTAGAAGAAACCGTCACAAAGAAAAAACCGAATACTACTATAAGCATAGCGGTAAAGAATGTTATCGGAATTTTAGGTAAAAGCGCCATAAACGCAATTAGAGCAAGTCCGCCTAATACCACTATGGGAAGGGGGATATCGCGTTGCGTTCTTAAAGATGCGCCCTTACTGTTGCCTTTTTTAAGTTCGCCTATGGAATCTTTAAAAGCGCTTATTATGGTAGGCAGTGAACGCACAAGCGTTACTATTCCGCCAAAAGTTACAGCTCCCGCACCTATGTAGCGGATATAACTGTTCCATAATTGCCTAGGAGTCATTTCCGATATTAACTGTGTTGCGGGCGGGATAACCTTATCAAGCTGATCCCCCATAAGCGTAATTAAAGGAATGATAACAAGCCATGATAGTATACCTCCTCCTATCATATAACCTGCTATTTTAGGTCCGATGATATATCCTACTCCCAAAAGTTCGGGGGCAACTTCACCCGTAATCGTTCCGTTTGGAAGTGCGGATTGTTTGCTAAAAATATAAGTGGGAACTTCTTTCCATAGTCCGAATACCGACATTAAAATTTTGTATCCGAACGCAATTCCAAGTCCCGAATAAACTTTTTTGGCAAGATTGCCGCCTTTTTCGCCGGCTATCAAAACATCTGCGCAAGCCGTTCCTTCGGGGAATGGAAGTTTGCCATGGTCTTTGACGGTAAGCGAACGTCTAAGCGGGACCATAAATAGTGTTCCCACTATTCCGCCCACTAGCGCAAGCATATATATCTGAAAATACTTAAAATAGTCAGTGCCTCCTGCAAGAAACACTAAAGCAGGAACTGTGAATATAACTCCTGCCGCTACCGATTCGCCTATTGAACCGATGGTTTGCACCATATTATTTTCAAGTATAGTTGACTTTCCTATCTTCTTAAATACGGCGATAGCTAAAACTGCTATTGGTATTGATGCGCTAACCGTAAGTCCTACCTTTAGTCCTAAATAAACTGTTGATGCCCCGAAAATCACTGCAAAAATCGCACCCAGTATTACTGATTTTAGAGTAGACTCAGGCATATTTTCCGATGGGGGGACATAAGGTTGAAATTTCTTCGCGGGATTTTGCTCTTCCATTTACTTACCTCCGTTTAAATTACGTTATTTTGCAACAACTTCTGTTATTCAACTTTTGCTGTTACTTCCACTATTTGACATCTATTGTTTACAACAACTTCCATTATAAATAAATATGAAACAAAATGTGCGCTGTTTTTTTATCTTTTTGTATTTGCGGTTTACTTGTAACATTTTTAGGAAATGGGCAAAATTTCCTTGAGTACTCTTCT
>DATKZD010000033.1:0-2562 GCA_035528195.1 Elusimicrobiales bacterium | reverse complement strand
TTATTTTCTCCAGCATCTCTGTTATATTTTCTTTAGAGGGATATTGTTTTGTGACTATTTCTTTTTCAATACCACTATTTAATGCGTTCCTTATTTCCAAATATGAGGACACCAAATAAGCGTGAAGAACGCAAGTTTCCTTTTCATTTAAAACAGGTTTTTTTTGACTTTCAATAAATTTTAGAAAATAATTTCCGTATTCTTTCAGCGTGTTGAATTTTTTAGTACCCAATTGATGTCTAAACATCTTTATTAAAGTTTCCCATGGAGCACCTTTGTACTCTGCAGATCCGTATATCATTACTCCCACAGGGGCGTGTTTAGATAACGCAAATAGTTTATTAGCGGAATTATATATTTTTCTCTTATTTCCAAATCCAACTGTAACAGCACTATCCGCTGCCAACGCAACAGCTGACTTATTAAATATAGCTATCTCTGCGGTCATTAATTTTTTTCCTTAAACGGCGCATTTGCCACTTGAACTTGTGATTTAATCTAGCCCACAATACACAATGCAAAAATTTAGATGCACGGCACAAGATCTCAATTCTACTATTTTCCATCTTTTTTTACAAAAGGGGATATTTTTCTAAGACGTTCTATTATAATAGGAAGTTCTTTTAAAACAAAATCAATTTCTTCTTCCGTATTATAAATACTAAGCGAAAACCGTATAGAGCCGTGCGCAAATTCAAAGGGAACTTTCATTGCCATTAAAATATGTGATGGTTCCAAAGAGCCCGACGTGCAAGCCGAGCCCGAAGAAGCGCAAATCCCTTTTTCACTTAACATAAGTAAAATTGATTCGCCTTCCACATATTTAAAACTTATGTTTAGAGTGTTGGGCAGGCGGTTTTTGGTATCGCCGTTTATTTTAACATCAGAGATTTTTTCAATAATTCCCTTTTCTAACTTATCGCGCATGTTTTTGACATAAGTATTTTCTTTTTCCACTTTAGCTACGGCAAGTTCGCATGCTTTTCCAAACCCCGCAATATAGGCAAGATTTTCGGTCCCGGCGCGTCTTGCAAGTTCCTGATGTCCGCCTTTCATAAAGGATTCAAATTTAGTTCCTTCTCTTACATATAACATTCCTACCCCTTTGGGCGCATGGAGTTTATGACCGGAAACAGAAAGCATATCTATGGAAGAATTTTTTAAGTTAACAGGCAATTTGCCCACCGCCTGCACAGCATCGGTATGAAATAAAACCCCTTTATCTTTTGCCATTTTTGCAATTTGTTCTACCGGGAAAATGACGCCCGTCTCATTATTAGCCCACATTACGCTGACTAAAGCAGTGTCTTTTTTAATGGCATCATCTACGTCGTGCAAATTTAAGTTTCCCTGCTCATCAACGGGAAGAAAAGTTACCTCATATCCCTGGCCTTCCCACCACTTGCATGTTTCAAAAACTGCCGGGTGTTCCACTTTGGTAGTTACTATGCGTCGTTTTTGCGGATTTGTTTGCAAAGCAGACCAAATGGCGGTATTGTCGCTTTCGGTACCGCATGAAGTAAAAATTATTTCTTTGGAATTTGCGCCGATTAAATCTGCAATTTGTTGTCTGGCTTTGTCTACATATTTTTTGTTTTCGCCGCCAAATTCGTGCATACTGGAAGGATTTCCGTAACGGGTTTTAAAAAACGGAAGCATTTCTTCCATTGCTTCGGGAGCCACAAATGTCGTTGCATTATTGTCAAAATAAATTACTTTTTGCATATTTTCTATTTTATCTCCTCTACCTTTAGCGATTTATCCAGGTTTTTTTGCAACTCATTTTCCACGAAATTTTTTAGGGTAACGTCAGAGCTGGAGCAGTCTTTGCATGTTCCCTTAAGTTTTACTTTTACGATACTGCCTTCCAAATCAACAAACTCTATGTCCCCGCCTTCCCTTATAAGTCTTGGCGATATCACGTGGCGCAACGTATCTTCAATTGTGTGTATCTTAGCAACGTGAGTCATTTCCGAAAATTTTGGTTTTACGTCCGGAGTTTCGCACTTAAATTTATTAAGTTTATCAAGTATTTTCTGTATGTCGCCCTTGCATTTTCCGCAGGCGCCGCCGGCTTTGGTAAAATTTGTAACTTCTTCCACGGTTTTAAGCTTACTTTCTTTGATTGCGGCAACTATTTTTTCTTCGGTAATGCCGAAACATTTACATATTATGTTTCCCGGTTCGTGACTGTAATCTACCGGTTTTCCTCCAGAGCGATAACTCTTAATAGCCGCCTCCAAAGCCTCCCTGCCCATAACCGAGCAATGCATTTTTTCGGGCGGAAGTCCTCCCAAATAATCTGCAATATCCTGATTTGTAATATTTGCGGCTTCCTCAATCGTTTTGCCCTTTATAATCTCGGTTAGAGCGCTGGAAGAAGCAATAGCGCTGCCGCATCCGAAAGTTTTAAATTTGGCATCTAGTATTTTTTCCGTTTCTTTGTCTACTTTTAGCGTAAGTTTTAATGCATCTCCGCAGATTAAATTGCCTACATTGCCTGTGCCGTCGGCGTTTTCAATTTCGCCCGTATTGCGCGGATTTCTAAAATGATCCTTTACT
>DATKZD010000032.1:0-7320 GCA_035528195.1 Elusimicrobiales bacterium | reverse complement strand
AAAGATTCCTGCACTACTCTATAGAGGGCAGTCCGTACGTTATCATCTACTTTGATGTTTTCGGGAATTTTGTTTTTTAATTTAACATCAATATCCGAATGTTTTGATATTAGCGCTATTAAATCTTTCAAAGCTCCGCTTAAACCCACGGTATCTAAATTAAGCGGCCTTAAACTTACTGCAATCTGTTTCATTTTACCCAAAAAATCTTCTATATACCCTTTTATATTCACCAACCCGCTGAGGGCGCCTTTTATCTGTTTGTCTTTTATGTCGGCTTCTAAAATCCCAAGCATAGAAGATACCGCAACAGCAAGAGATCCAAGCTCATCATGTAATGCAACGGAAATTTTCTTTTTTTCCTCCTCCCGTATTGTTAAAAGAATTTGAGAAAAAGATTTTATGCCCTTATCTGCAATCATATTAGCGGCCCTGGTCTTTATACGCCTTGATACACTTCTAACAGACGCCACTACACTTATCACTTTATTGTTATCTCCGAAAATCGGCATTAGAGCTGTTTTGTAATAGTTGATATCTTTGGAAGTTTCACAAAACCATTCGTACGTAACAGCTTCCCCGTTAAAAGCGTTTTCGTGGGCTATCCTATGAATAAGCACCGATTCCGAACTGCATAGTGTTTCGTAATTTAGACCAATTATGTCATCAGTTGCCATCTTGATATGCGGTAAACATTTTCCAAAGGCCAAAACAATTTTACGGTTCCCATTTACCATGTAGACAAAGTCTTGCGTGGATTCTAACAAACTTAGAAGTTTTTCATCGGATTTAACTGCTATTGAAGATTTTTTTTCAACAAAAGTCTCCCCCTGAAATTTCGCATAAGGATACGTAACACTTCGCTTTGATTTCTCTTTATTGCGGTCTTTATTTTTTTTCATTTCACTTTGTTACTTACACTAATTACAACCATTGCTAGCTATCTAATCATTATAACTAAAATTTACTACTTTTGAAACGACTAGGGATTAGGTATTTTTTGAGTGTTTAACTTTATTTTCGTAAACACGGATAACCGCAAAGAACGTATTTTTTAACGATTCCTCTAAAAAACGCTTGCGCCATCGTTGTAACAAGCAAATAGCTTGGCTTTAACAACTATTTTTCAGGTGCGCTTTTACTGTGAGTTATCCAATCGTTTCTCAATTTGCGCCATCGTTCTACCCGCGCAAATGCCTGGTCTACCACTTCCCGTAAATCTTTCAAACTAAAAGGTTTGACTATGAAATCATTGACGCCTGCTTCAAGCATTTCCACTATGTTTTGTATGGAAGGGTACCCCGTTATGACTATAAATTGCAAAAAAGGATCTATTTTTCTTACTTCGTAAAATAATTTCACCCCGCTTAGCCTAGGCATCATTATGTCGGATATCATTAAATCCACGTTGTTGGATTTAAGATATTTTAAAGCAGTTTCCCCATCTCCCGCCGTTACGACTTCAACACCTTCCGTTTTAAAAAACTCCGAAAGCATTTTTAAAATATGTTCTTCATCATCAACTATCAAAAGTTTTCCGTTCATTTCGCTCCCCTAATTCCAAAACTTGGTTTAATATACAGAGCCAACCTACTAAAGTGATTTAAGAGGCAAGGCAATTTTAACAGTAGTGCCTTTACCTTTGGAACTTGTAATAAATAACTCTCCGTTGAGATTATTTACTATGCCTTTGGAAACGGAAAGTCCAAGTCCCGTTCCCTGAACATTTTCCATATCCTTGGTTACCGATTTCGTTGTAAAAAACGGCTCAAAGATGTGTTCCATATTTTCCTTATCTATACCAACGCCATTATCCTTCACTTCTATTATACACAGAGGAGAGCCAAAACTAACGTCCTTGATAGTAGCTTCGTAAGTTCTGACTTTTATTGTGCCTCCTGTTTTTCTGTCAATTGATTGTGCAGCGTTAACGATAATGTTTATCAGAACCTGCATAAGTTTATTTCTATCAATCCTTATAAATAAATCTTTCGCATAATCGGTTTTAAAATTGACGTGAGTCTTTCCTTCCAAAGGGATTTGCTCTATGGATTGTTCAATTATTTCCTCAACTCTGATTGTAACCATCGTTACATCCGACGGACGTGCAAACTTGAGTAAATTTTTCACTATAACATCTGCACGCAAAGAGGCCTCCTTCACTTTATTAATAGAAAAGAGAATATCGGAGTTTTTAAATTCGGGACAAATTTCGGGGTAGCTAAATTCCAATAAACTGCGATTTAAAAACTTTAAATTTATCTGGCTTGTTTTAAATAATGTTTCAAATTTCTTAGTTCTCGCCTCGCTTGTATTTTCAACTAAACTCTTAAGTTTTAAGATAAGCTTTCGGCCCTTAAATTTCTTATGCCACACCTCATAAAAATTAGGCATTGACAAAATGGCGTTTAGATTTGAAATCGCGGATTTCTTTGCATCCAGCTCTACGTACCCGTCTTTTAAAATTGTTTTAAGCAGCTTATGTGAACCACCTTTCTTAAATTCGCTTGAACAAAATTCAACGGGAACAATGTCTTTAATCATTACAAATTCAACTCCGCTCATTATAATTCCCAAGGGATTTTTTATTTCGTGGGCTATGCCCGATGAAAACCTTCCAAGCGCAGCCATTTTTTCAGATTGAATAAGCTGTTCATGAGTCGTTTTAAGCTGGGAGTAAGCTTTGGAAAGCTCATTTTGGGTTTTTTTACGGTAACTAATTTCTTCTTTGAGCACTTTATTTGTTTGGGCTAACTGAGACGTGCGCTCTAAAACTCTCTCTTCAAGTTCGCCGTGGGCTTTTTCAAGTTCGCCGTGGGCTTTTTCAAGTTCGGTTTGTGCTTTTTTTAAACCCGTTATATCGTTACCTACCCAAAGCATTTCAGTTCTATTTTCGTTGGCAAGCATGGATTTGCATGTCCACGATATCCAAACATTTTCACCGCTCTTTTTTAGACCTTCAAGTTCAAACGTTGAGTATTGTTTCGGTTTGCAGATTATTTTCAAAGAACTGTCCTTTTTACCCTTGATATTTTCCTTTTCAAGCCTGAATAGGTCATTTATATTTTTGGATAAAAATTCTTTTTCGTTGTAACCCATAAATTTCTGCGCAAATTTATTTACGAAAGTAATATCGCCGTAAAAACCGGTACGCAAAATAATACTGTTTGCGCTTTCAACTAAAGTTCTGTAGTTTTCTTCGCTTATTTCAAGCGCTTTTTTCGCTTTAAGATTTTTGGTTACATCCCAAAATATCAATACCGCTCCGCCGGCTTTGTTATTAATATCCAATATAGGAGTTGCCCTAGCACCTATTGAAATTTTCTTTTCTCCTGCACTTAAAAGGAAAATATCTAGCGGGGCTCTTACCATCTTACGCATGTTTATGGATTTAAAAACGGGATTTTGTAAGGATTTAAATGAAGTATCATCAACGATTTTAAAGACATCATTAACATTCCTGCCGATACTTTTTGATTTAGGTCTGCCGATAAGTTTCCGCGCAACGTCGTTGATAAAAATTACTTTACCTGTGGCATCTACTATTATTGCACCATCTCCAATGTTAGCCAAAGCCTGCGAAAGCCAACGGCAATCCTGCGAAAGTTGCATTTCGTGTTTGCGGCAATTGCGCGCGAAATTGACTATGGAAACGAGAGAATTTTTATCCTTTGGATAAGCTATACAGGTATTGGGAAAGTAATCTGCGGAAAGTTTGTTTAAATCCAGTTCGGCTTCATTGATAACTATTAGAGGTACGTTTTTGTTTTTTATAATTTTCAAAAGAAAAGTCTTTTTTCCACGTTTGTAAATTTTCGTACCCACAATTATAACATCAGGCTTAATCTCTTTTACTTTTTCGGGTACTTTGTTTAAATTTGAAGTTAAAACGGTAATTTTGCAGTTGTTATTTGAAAAATACTTTTTCAGCCGTTCCGACACATTTTTGACGGAACAGATGACAATTATGTTTGATTTTTTATTTTCGGTAATACAAAATTTTTGCATATTAATTAGAACCGTCTAATCCCACAAAACCTCCGACACAGGCATAGTGCCGACATATTATGATACTAACATATTAGAGAAAAAACTGTACAGGAAAGCAAATCTTACCCGAAAAATCCTTGTAGCATCTTCACCGCTCGGTCGGAAGAATGAAAGAGCGCAAGTCCGTTTTCGTTGGCTTTTTTAAAATACTCCTCGTACAAACTGCCTGACGCAACACAAAAAACTATAGGTTTTTTATATTTTTTTATAAGTTTACCGAGCTTTACGGGTAAACTGGAGTCCAACCCTTCGCTTGGCAAAGTTTTCATTACAGGAGTTAGCGGAAGAGGAGAAATAAGCATGGCATCGTATGCACCGCTTTTTAAAATAGTTTCGGTCAGTTCATAAATTGCATTATCTGATGCCATAGGAGTTACGTCAAAAGGATTTTTAACATCTACAATGGCATCTAATTTATGTTTTTTAAGCACGTTTTGTAAGGCAGAAGTTAATTCGGGTTCAGGCATTTCAACTTTAAAAGATTTTTTACCGTCTAGATTATCCGCCATTCCGGCAGCTTCAAAACCTGCATTGCTCATAAGATAAACTCTACCCGTTTTGGGCTTAAAATCCGCAAAATATGTGCAAAGTCTCACATAATCTTCAAATTCTTCAAACGTATCGGCTATATAAGCGCCTGTTTGTCCAAGCAAAGCATTAAAAACTGTGTAACTTCCCGCAATGGAGGCAGTATGTCCCATAACGGATTTTTGCCCTTCGGGAGTTCTACCCGCTTTATACAACACAACTTTTTTACCCGACTTAATTGCGCTTTTTACCGCAGTTATAAGCCTTGTTCCGTCATTTGGTTTGATACCTTCAATATAACCCAAAACAACTTTTATATTTTCATCCGAGCAGACTTCGCATAAATAATCCACAACGGTAATATCCATCTGATTTCCAACGGACACCGAATAATCGGGTTTAAACCATGGCATCTTACTTGTAGCATTTATTAAAAAAGCGCCGCTTTGGCTTATAAAAGCAGTTTTTGCCATATTGGGATTTTCACCTAAAGGAGGAGGCATTTTGCTTTTTGGAATAAACAGAGTATTTACTTTGGACGGATTTGAAACTATCCCCAAAGAATTTCCGCCGCTTAAAACAAAGTCAGGATTTTTTTGTTTTGCTTGCTTTATAATATCTTTAATTTGTTTTTTGATATTTTCCGTTCCCTTTTTTTCTCCCATTCCCCCGCTTATCAAAACCACGCCGTTAATGTTGCCCGACGATGCAACGTCTTTTAACACATCTGCAACCGCATTAGACGGTACGGTAATAACCAGCATATCTATATTTTTGGGAAAATCGCTACACCTTGCAAAGCATTTAATGCCGTCAATTTCGCCTTTTAAAGCTTTTAGAACAAAAAGATTTTCTTTTTCAAAACCTGCTTTTGCAACGTTATTTAAAATTATGCGTCCCATATTCATTTTGTTTTCGCTTACCCCCGCAACAGCGACGGTTTTAGGTTTTAAAAGCGACCAAATGCCTTTGGGTGACGGAATATCCCGTTTGATTTTGGCAGGTTTTCTAAAACGCAATACGCCGTCTAAAGCAAATAACGTTCCGCCCGAAACTACAAGCGGGTTAACTTCCATCTCTTCTATTGCAAACTCTTTGGAACTGTCATTAAAGTTGCTCATCAAGACGGCAAAGGACTTTATCCAACTGATAATTTGTTTATCTTCCGCCAGTCTACTTCCACCGCGAATGTTTCCCGACACATATTTATAAACCCACGATGAATTTATAAAACATTTGATATCTTCGTCGGTTTTTAGCGTGTCTGCTAAAGCAATTTGGGGAGACAAACCGTCTTTTAAAGCTTTCGTTAAACTTTCAGCATCTGTACCGCCAACTCCCAAGGTTATAACAGGACCGAAAGCATCGTCAATCCTTGCGCCTATCATCATTTCCCTACCCAGCGCAAAAGGCGTGTAAGGCACAAATTCGCATACTAAAATACCTTCGGCAGATTTAAAATCCACTGCCATCTGCCTGATAATTTGCGGGGCATCTTTTTTAGCGCATATTTTAATTCCGCCCGTTTCGGTTTTATGAAGCGTTTTGTGGCTGGAAATTTTCAGTACTATTTTTTCGGTGGGGATTTTATCTAAAAGTTTATTGATATCCGCCTTCGGGATATCTTCAATGCTGATGAAAATTCTTTTTGGAGTATTTAGACCAAGTAAATCAAAAATATCGTAAACTTCTATTTCGCTTAAAGATTTTTGTTTTTTGGAAAAAGCATTCTCCAACTTTGTTTCAATTTGATTTATAACGGAAGTTTGTTCTTTAGCTAAGTTCATATTTTCTCCAAATAGATGTGTTACACAATTTAATAATGGGAAAATGATTATTCATTTTTTTTAATCCCCCCTCCCCCCCTTTATCAAGGGGGAGGATTATGATTTATTTATCAAGGGAGTTTTTTCTCTTTCCCCCCTTGATAAGGGGGGATTGAGGGGGGATTTTAAAGATTAACGCCAACGTAATCAACACTAAAAAACTATTATTACTGCTCCAACGGCTTGAGCTGTTTTGCGCCCAACTCAAAAGCTTTCAAATTTATGTCTACGATTTTTTGACCTTTTTTTTCAAATAACTTTTTGACCGAATTTCGCAGCAATTCGCTGTCCAAACCTAAATACTTTGACGCCGCTCCCACCATAACCACATTTTGCGCCCGTAAACTTCCCGCCTCTTTAGCTGTTGCTTCTGCATCAATGGTTAAAATTTTACGTTTTGTATTGCCAAGCATTTCCATAATTTGTTTTGTGTCAGGATAATTCGGAATGTTTTTAAACGGATTTGTACTCGTTATTACTATACCGTTTGGCGAAACATAATCAATCTTTCTCAAAGCTTCCAAAGGTTCAACCGCAATCAGTAAATCTGCATGCCCCTTTGCAACCAAATCCCCGTAAATATCCCCGTCATTAATTCTGACTTGAGATTCTACCGCACCGCCGCGCTGACTCATTCCGTGAACTTCCGACTGCCTAAAATTTAAATTTGCCCCTATTGCGGCATCTACTATTACAATGGAAATTGTTATAATTCCCTGTCCGCCTACGCCTACTAAAACGATATCCTTTTTCATAATTAACTCCCTGTAAATATGCCTGCAAGATTGAAACAAAAAAATAATCCGCCAAAAACGGTAATGCTATTTTTTTCCTAAAATATGTATGCACTCTCTTTGTGCAATCACGACAGAAAGCCCCTCGTAATCCAATTCCTTACCGATAATTTCGGTGTTTT
>DATKZD010000031.1:0-5321 GCA_035528195.1 Elusimicrobiales bacterium | reverse complement strand
TATACCTTGCAAGAATAGTTTACCACCTCTACCTATCTCTTCAAGGATTCATAAACTGGTTTTTGTAATTTGCTGTTTCTTGAGTATTCTTTTAACCCGCCAAAAAACCGTCGTTTACTTCATTGCCCAGTGGGTTAAGTAAACCGTATAATGTAGGGGTATGCTAGTCAAAAAAGATAGTCTTGCCGAAATTAGAAAGGAACTTGTTAAAATTGCAGGCAAAGAAAATGTTTTTACAGATAATACAACCAGTGCGCTCTATTGCTACGATTCCTCACTTACCAAAGCACGCCCCGAAGCGGTAATAAACATAACCTCCCGTAGTCACCTTCAACCAATCGTTAAACTTTTATACACGCACAATATACCCTTTGTAGCCCGCGGGGCGGGGACAAATCTATCCGGCGGAACTGTGTCTTTAAAAGGCGGAGCGATACTTAATTTAGCCCCCCTAAATAAAATTTTGAAAATAGATACCAAAAATGGTTATGCCGTAGTGGAGGCAGGAGTAGTAAACGAAAAATTGCAAGACGAATTGGACAGTCTAGGATATTTTTACGCTCCTGACCCTGCAAGCCAGAAAGCGTGTACGATAGGCGGAAACGTAGGCGAAAATGCAGGCGGACCAAGATGCCTTAAATACGGTGTAACGTTAAACAATGTTATATCGGCTAAAATAATAACTCCCGAGGGAGATGCCGTAAACTGGTCTGTTTCCGATAACGGCCCGGATTTGCTGGGGCTTTTTATAGGTTCGGAAGGCACCCTTGGAATTGCCTCGGAGATAAAACTTAAAATAATAAAAAAACCGCCGCATATAAAAACCGTTCTTGTCGGATTTAAAAGTCTTGAGGACGCCATTAAATCGGTTTTGGAAATAATAGCGGGCGGAGTTGTCCCTTCTACAATAGAAGCGTTGGATAAGGTAACGATAGAGGCGAGTGAAAAACATACAAAGGCGGGATATCCTGCCGATTGTGCAGCAGTCCTTTTAATAGAATTTGACGGAACAGAAAAAACAATTGCCGACGAAGAAGAAACCACCCGCAAAATATGCAAAGCAAATAACGTGTCGCATTGGATTGCGGCATCGGACGAAGATGCCCGCATAAAACTGTGGCAGGGCAGAAAAAGCGCATTCGCCGCCATGGCGCGCCTTGCCCCCAACGTATCGGTAGAAGACGGAGTCGTGCCGCGCCCGAAATTACCCGAAGCGCTCAAAAACATTCGGCTAACGCTTAGTAAATATAATTTAAAAGCGGGACTGGTGTTTCACGCAGGCGACGGAAACATGCATCCGAATATAATTTTAGACGAAAGAAATTATTTTGAAACGTCGCGGGTAAAAAAAGCAGGGCGTGAAATGCTTAAAAATTGCGTAGAACTTGGAGGGTCAATTTCGGGCGAACACGGAATAGGCGTAGAAAAACGCTTCGCAATGAATTGGCTCTATACCGAACAGGAATTAGAAGTTTTTAGAAAAATAAAAAAAGTTTTTGACCCGAAAAATCTGTCCAACCCGGATAAAATTATTCCAATAAATAAAAGTCAGGAAGAAAACAAAGATTTTATACGTCCCGACTTTTTTGAAATCAGCCAAAACGCAAAAGATATAACCGCCAAAATAAGCGCCGCATACAAAACAAAAACTAAAACTCTAATAACGGGTTTTAAGACAAAAACTAATACCCCCGCACAAAGCAATACGCAAATTTTAGATACAACTAAAATGTGCCAAATACTAAATGTTGATAGAGAAAACTACACCATCACAATTGAAACGGGGATTAAATTATCCGACCTTCACCGTAAGTTGGAAAAGCAAAATCTTTATCTAAACCTACCCGATAACGAAGGAAGTCTGGGGGGGCTTTTAGCTACGGGAAGCTATACAACGGTAAGGGATGTAATTTTAGCTATGACAATTTTATTACCGAACGGTGAGGTTGCTTCTTTTGGAACAAATACGGTAAAAAACGTAGCGGGCTACGACGTAATACGGCTTATGCTGGGTTCAAAGGGAGCATACGCAGTTATATTAAACGTAACTTTACAGCTTTCAACTTCAAAGACAAACGCAAACGGCGCCCCGCAAAAGACACAAACTTTTCAACCGGGTAAATATCACATAGGGTTAAAAAAAGCGTTGGATAAATACAATTTATTTAACAGCCATATTTTTGAAAAACTATTATGATTGCAAAAGAAAAACTAATAGAATACACTTTGTTTTCGGATTTAAGTAAAGACGAATACTTAATGAATCTCATTACCGATTTGGGAATTAAAAACATCTACGATTGCGCAAGCCAGTGTAACCGATGCGGATACTGTTACCAACATTGTCCGAGCTATTTGGTACGTGAGCAGGAAAGTTTTTCGGGGCGTGGCAGAAATCAGCTTATTAAAATGCTTGTAGAACAAAGACTTTCGCTTAAAAAAGATTCAATGCACATACAAAACGTGTTTTCTACATGTCTTCTCTGCGCAGGGTGTATGTCTGCCTGTTACGGAAAGGTTCCAACTCATAAAAATGTAATAGAGGCAAAAAGATCGCTTATCAAAAAAACCGTATCCAAAAATACTGCATTTATACTCAATATGCTTTTAAACAAACCCAAACAGTTTAGAAGGCAACTAAAGAAACTAAATTTTTACAGAGCGGTGGGATTATTAAAAATTTTACAAAAGACAAAGTTTTTAAATTTTTTAGGCCGCAGACTGCCCGAAAAAATAAATTCGTATTTGGGTAAACCCGTTTTTAAATTTTTCACTGACGGCGCAAAAAAACATCCCGTACTTTCAGCCAATAAAAATAAAGAGCCCAAATGTCTTTATTTTATCTCGTGTACCGCTAATTTTATCCATCCTGAAATTGCCGATGCAACTATTAATTTAGCGGAAAAATTTATAGGTACGGTAAAAATGCCGAGCAATATGTGTTGTGGAGTGCTTAACTTTAACTATTTGGGATTAAAAGATGTAAAAAAACACGCAGAAAAGATAATCTCGCTTTACGAAAATATATCCGACGATAAAAACATTCCCATCGTAACCGATTGTTCAAGCTGTGCTGCTCATTTAAAAAACTTTCCGGAACTATTTTTGTCCGATGACGACTTGCATAAGCGGGCGTTGGCATTTTCATCGCGCATTAAAGATATATCCGAGATAATAGACAAAAATAAACTTAAACCTTCACAAAAGCTAAAAAATAAAACAGTTACCTATCACCATTCCTCCTGCGCTTACCATAAACAGGGTTTAAATCCGATTGAACTTGTAAAAATAATTTCAAACAATAATTTTTCCGAACTCACAGAAAGCACTATCGCCTGCGGAGGAGAGCTCGGGTTTAATTTCAGAAACTCCGATATGGCGGAAATTTTATTAAAGCGTAAGGTATCACATATCGCCGACACTCAAAGCGATTTTATTGCAACAAGCGACGGTTTCTCACTAGCGTTTATTGAATACGGACTTAAAAGATACTATCCTTTAACTAGGATAAAACATTTAAGCAATTTGATGTGGGATGCGTATAAAGATGACTGATGCGGGAAAAAAATTAAAATTGCTCGTTGAATTTGGAGCTCTCATTTCGAAGGAGCCCCGCTTGGACAAATTACTTTCCTTAATTGCAGAACAGGTAGGCAAAGTTTTAAATTGCGATCGTTGCGGAGTTTTTTTAATTGATAAAAAAACAAAGCAGCTGTGGTCTACCGTTACCATAGGCGTAAGAGATATAAAAATAAGAATACCCCTGGGTAAAGGGATTATGGGGAAAGTAGCAAGCGTTGGAAAACCGATAAACATCAAAAATGCCTACACGGATAGACGCTTTACCGTGGATATTGATAAAGTTTTGGGGTATAGAACGACTTCATATATGGTTGTACCCTTAAAAGACAGTAAGGGCGAAATTTTAGGAGTTTTTCAGGTATCAAATAAATTAAACGCAAAGCATTTTACCAAAGAAGACGAGGGATTGCTTTCTCTTTTAGGAACAGTTGCAAGCAATACGATAGAAAACGCAAAATTGTATGAAAACTTAAGAAGTTCCCAACTTGAAACTATATATAGATTGGCTGTTACCGCCGAATATCGCGACCAACAAGATACCCCCCGCCACCTGCGCACAATAAGTACCCTTTCGTATATGCTTGCCATTGCAGCGGGATACTCAAAAGAATATGCGGAAAACTTGCGTTATGCAAGCCCGCTCCACGATATAGGCAAAGTAGGACTTTCCGATTCCGTTTTACTTAAACCCGGTAAATTAACCAAATCCGAACAAGAGCGGATGAAAAAACATCCAATATACGGTGGAAAAATTTTAGTCAATGCAAAAAGTGATCTTTTAAAACTTGCATACCGCATTACGTTGTATCACCACGAAAGATATGACGGATCCGGCTATCCTTATGGGCTAAAAAAAAGCAAAATACCTATAGAAGCAAGAATACTTGCGATAGTGGATGTTTTTGATGCACTGTGTATGTCAAGAGTATATAAATCTGCATGGGGAGTAAAAAAATCCTACGATTATATAGTAAAAAACTCAGGTAAACTATTTGACCCAAAACTGGTAGCCGCATTTAAAAAAATATTTCCTCAAATAGAAGAATTATATACTTTAGGCGATGATGAATTTAAACCATGAAAAAAATTTTATTGACTATTCCAATTTTGTTATTTGCAATAAACTCGGCTTACTGCCAGGTTGTAATGAAAGTAACCGAAAAATATCCCAACGGAAAAATACGCCAAGCGGCTTACTTTAAAAATAACCGCAAAATAGCAACCCGTTTTTATGATTCCCGCGAGTTTTTCATAAAACAAAAAGGCAATATCCCAAACGGATTTGCGTTTGAATACTATTCAAATAATCTCGTTAAAAGAAAGGAGCCTTATAAAAATAATATATTAAACGGAATGCTTATTACCTATTATCCTAACGGGGAAGCATCATCAGGCGTTGATTATAAAAATAACAGATGCCACGGAAAAGGCACTTATTACCGCTCGGATTCTTCAGTAAAAGAAACCTTTGAATGTATAAATGGATTGTGGCACGGCGTAGCTAAGTTTTATGATGAACAGGAAAAAATACTTGCACGCGAGGAATATATAAACGGATACGTAAATGGAACAACAGTATTTTACTATCCAAACGGAACTATAAAAGAAAGTATTACTTTCGTAAACCACAAAAAAAACGGTTCTGCCAAATTTTACGATAAAGCAGGAAAATTAAAACAAACCGCTCACTTTAAAAATGACAAATTAGATGGTGAAGTTATAACTCCTTACAAAAACGG
>DATKZD010000030.1:0-4083 GCA_035528195.1 Elusimicrobiales bacterium | reverse complement strand
AGCCTCCCATAATTTAAAAAAAAACGGTACTAAAATTTTTTTAATTGCTTCTGATTTTATTGTTATTCCCACTTCCCAATTATCTGCTAGTCCTGTGATTGTTAAATTTGCGCTTCCTATAAATGCTAGTGCTTCATCTGCAATAATTAGTTTAGTGTGATTTACTCTTTTTGGGTTTGTCCATTTTACATTTATGTTGTTTGTTTGCAAAAATTCTAATGTTTTTTTATTCAGTTCTTTTTGGAAACCGTTTGCAAATTTAGAATTGAGTAAAATTTTAATTTCAACCCCGTCTTGTTGCCTTGATTTTAAAGACGAGAATAATTCTAAAGGTATTCCTACTAAATGATTTTTATTTATTGTGAACTGAAAAAAACTTAAATAAAGACTTTTTTTCGCTGAATTTATTGTGTCTAAAATTAACGGATATACGCTTTTATCCGTCGCCAAAAAAAAGTCCGCCACTTCATTTACGGGCGGGATATAGTAATTTAAAAACTTTTTTAAAGGGGTTCGCCTCGGGTATTTTTTGCGCATTTCTAGTGTATATCAGAAAATTAACATATTTTAAAAAAAACGATTTGTTAAATTTTAGCTGAAAAAATTTACGCCCACACTATCACTTCATCAGGGTAATTGCCTGTTACGCCAACACTCGTTGGTGCTACGTCAATAGTTAATTGCGTGATGTATGCGTCTAGTAGTCTACTGACAAACAGATTAAAACCCGATTGTGATGTGCCCTCTGCGCCCGTGTTAAATGATTCCTGAATTACTTCAGTCATCACGCCCCACTTAGCCACACTGATAGCCATCGCCAACCTAATGTTGGTCTGTTTGACTGTCTGCGGGTTAGCTGGAACAAACCACTTGCGCATGTATGCTATACCCTTCCATTTTGCGGCGGTCAATACATTTCCGACTGTACCGCTTGCCGTCATTGACAGAAAAGGTCCACTAATTTTTGCCATAATTTAATTCACCCCCTCTTATTTTTATTTTTTACTACACTATCAAAGTAGATATTACATTTCCCGAATTATCAACACCTAATCTGTAACTCTTTGTACCGTCAGGCGTTTTCACGATTACACCTTTTAATGAAGTATCAAAAGTCATATCATAAGAACCATTTATTAAAATCTCTTTTAGAAATTTTATAGTGTCATCAGATTTGTCGAGTTTAATATAGGGAACACTATTGACTATCAAATTAACACTATGGTTATTAACAGAACCAAGTTTCGTTTCTTGAGTGGAACAATCGCACTCAATCAAAAAATCTACATTCCCGTAATTACCCTCTATCAATAACCAAGCTTTTCCTGAGGGTTGGGATTCTGTTTGTTGAATATACATATAAACTTGCTCAAAAGGGGATGCAATCTCTAATTTTCCACATCTCACAATTTCCTTGTAGTTCATGTCAAGGTCACCCGTCATAGGGACTGAACCGTCGGCTTTAAAATCTCCCGCTAGTGCGACTTGGTCAAGAATATATTGTAGTTTTGCTTTTAGGTCTGTGTACCCCTCAATAAAATTTATTCCTAAAATATCCTCTAACCTTTCTAAAAAATCTGCAATTAAATTATGGTCATCTGTTGTTACGTTGTCCCCTACTTGCCCGATTGATAGATTTTTGCCTATTACTCTGCGCCATGTTTCTTTGTCTACTGGAAAGCTCATTGTTTTTTCTCCTTAACTATATAGTGTTGTGTCATACCGTGCGTCGTCATATCTTCCGTCGAATATCCACCTAAAAAATTCCATAAAAAACATATTGAATGTTGTTAGTTTTTTGTTTCCGATTTGGTCTTTATAATATTGTTTAATTGTTGCGTCTGCGCTTTTCCAGTCTGCTGTTATTATTTTATTTATTATTCGGATTACTGAACGTGGAAGGGTATTTTTATCTTTTGCTACACCGTAGGCTCTGACTGAGTTTGTGTGTGCGTACCTGTCAAAAACTAAAGTTTTTCCTACTTGTCCGTAGGCTTCCACACTCATGCAAGGTCCTGTTAATTTTGCCATTGTTTTAATTTATCATATAAATATTTTGCGCATAAACTGCATAATCATAAACTGATTGCGTGGACGATTTAAAACTTTCTCGCATAAAAAGACTAAAGCCCGTAGTAAAAACTTTTGCGCCTAAAATGTCCCAGCTTTCTTTTTCTCCCTCTGACAAAATGCGCCATGCTTCATTATATGCTTCGTCTATCTCTGCTACAAATGCTTGTGAGGCGGGCGTGCGCTTTCTGACTATGCCTCTACTGCTGATTACTTTTCTTTCTTTTCTCTCTCGAAAAGTAAATGTATTTGCGATAGTTCTAAAAATGTTTAAGTCCTCTGACGGTATAGTGATTTTTGCCATTTTGTTTGCTTGCTTTAAATTGCCCATCGGTATTTTGGCTCTGAATAAATCGCTTGTGAATTTCTTCGGCGGGCTTTTCTGTCCCACTCCTCCGCCTTTGTTGTTCTTTCTATCTTTGCGTTTATTGCTCGTAAACTTGCGCCACTCTCTGACGCTAGCGTGTATGTAATTATTTTCTTGTAGCCCATTGATTGCAAAATTCTTTTCATTCTTCCGTATATAAAGCTGTTTGCGTTAGGTGTGCCGTCCGTGCATACTCGTGTAATTTCTGCTGTTAGTCCGTTGTCTAAATGTCTTGATATAGGTCTACCCGCTATTCCTACGCCTATAATTTTCCCGTTTAATTCTGCCATGATTGAAAATCTTCCGCCTGTTACGGGTGCACTGTGTCTGTGATATTTTTTTAAAAATTCATTTGCGCTTTTTAGTGTAGTAGGTTTTAAAATCATTAGTAATTTTTTATTTCTTTCTTAAATTATCTTTTGCCCAAATTTCTTTGCCGTCAACAAATATCCTACTTTTTCCGACTATCTGGACTGTTGTTTTTTTCTTTACAGGTGTTCTTACCTGCTCCATTAATTTTTTTATGGCAATAACTAAAATGTAAAATTCTTTATGTGAATGGCAATGGCACTTAAACCACCATTTTTTATTTTTTTTAATTTTGTTTATCTCTAGCATTTTCCCCTCTCAATAATATTCTATTACCTGCCAATATGCAGCTGGCGTATCTGTAACTATTTTGACTGCCAAAATTCTTAAATTCGTTGACGTTGTTAATTCTCCGCCCAGCACTGCGCCTAAATTTAAAACGTCTGCTTGCACCCATGCAGTAGAATAACTGTTAATTATTACAATACTTTTTGCCATTTCAACTGGTGAAATGGTTACATTATTGTAACCGTTTACACAACTAACAACTCCCCGTTGAATACTTTTTATAGATTCCATAACTATTTCACCTCTTAGCCATGAGCTCATAAAATAATTGTAGGAGATTAAAGACTTCCCGCAATTCTCTGCTTTTTCTGCATACTCTGCTTTTTCCGTCGGGCTTAAATTTTTCCAGTATGCCATGCCCATGCGAAAAAAAGCACGCTTGCTTTGTTGTCGTGGCGTTAGCGGGTCGGGTGGTACAATATATTTCCGTCTGTATTGTATGCCATGCGAAACCCAATAAACCCATTCTTTCCCCGTTGTTCCTCGGGCGTTAATGCTGTTCAATGAAAATGCAGATTTTGAGCCCATCATTATCAGTTTAAGTGAAATTATTCACAAAGTCAAGCCCTGCGGGATTAGGGGAAATCCCGCAGGTTGATACTGTGCGGTAGGATTGCTTTTAGTGGGCGCATGAATTTTCTTTTTGTTTTTTAGGTTGCTTGGTTCAGTGGGCGATAAGTTTTCAAAGTGCTACCTCTCGTTGCACTTTGAAAATTTGCGATGGGCGGGCTAAATTCTCTTTTTGCGGGGCAAAAGTCCGCTATTTGTGCGCTGTGTGCTTGGCTTCTTGCTTGACATCAGTAACGAAATAGCGGACTTTTGCGAATTTAAAAAATTATTTTATTAAATTTTCATTATCTTTAGGCGGGGGGAAAGAAAGCAGTAAATCAATTGTAAAAAACGCCTAAAATATTCTTGAATTTTAAAAAATATTAAAGGCGTTTTTTTATTTTAGAGGCGGGCTAAAGCCATGTAAGGCACGGCGCAAG
>DATKZD010000029.1:0-2010 GCA_035528195.1 Elusimicrobiales bacterium | reverse complement strand
TGCGGTTTGATGCTTGTAACTACAAGTTGATATCTGCCCTGTTTGGTATAAACCGACATATTTGCGCTAACTGTTACAAAAAGCCCGTTTTCAAGTTTAGTATCTAAGTATTTTCCGTAACCTTTAAACAGAACTGCAGATACCGTAGATTCTTCGTCTTTTAAATCAAAATACATATGCCCGCTTACTGCGGTTTTAAAATTGGAAATTTCACCCTGTACCCAAATACTGCTGAAAGTATTTTCAAGTACTTCTTTGGTCAGAAGATTTATTTCCGTTACAGTAAAAATTTTTTGTTCTGTCATTTTTTTTGTTTTAATTTTTCAAATTTAGCTTTAACCTGCGCTTCTTTGCCCTGCTCGGAGGGATTATAAAACTTTTTTGGTTCCGACATATACTGCTGTTTAACGTAATGGTCGGGGTAATCGTGGGGGTAAACATAACCTTCGTTACGCATTCCCGATTTTAAATGTTCGGGCACTTTTCTGGAAACTCCATTTTTTACTTCGGCTATGGCGGCATCTACCGCTTTATAAACTGAGTTGGATTTTGGAGCGCATGCAACGTAAATTGCGGCTTGCGAAAGTATTATGCGGCTCTCCGGCATACCTAAAACTTCCACCGCATTAAATGCGCTTTGAGCCAAAATTAAAGCTACAGGGTCTGCATTGCCCACGTCTTCGCTTGCGCATATTAAAATTCTTCTTGCTATAAATCTGGGATCTTCTCCTGCGGTAATCATTTTTGCAAGCCAGTAAACAGAGGCATCGGGGTCCGAACCGCGCATGGATTTGATAAATGCCGAAATATGGTCGTAGTGTTCGTCTTGACTTTTATCGTAGCTAATGGAACGCATTTGCGTAAGTTCGCCCGCCGTTTTTTTATCTATGATTATCTTATTTTTTTTTGGTTTTATGGTAAGAAGTCCCAACTCCAGAGCATTTAGAAGTTTTCTTGCATCGCCTTCACAACGGGTTACTAAAAACTTTTCGGCATCGTCTGTAAATTCAACTTGCGGATACTCTGTTTCTTTTTTTATGCGCTCAAGAGCGTTGGAAAGTATTTTGCTTAAGCTTTTTTCGGATAGGGGTTTAAATTCAAAAACCGCAAATCTAGATAGTAATGCGCGGTTTATATAGAAAAAAGGGTTTTCGGTGGTAATGCCTATGAGTATTATGTCGCCCTGCTCTACGCTTGGCAGTAGTATATCTTGCTGAGAGCGGTTAAAGTGGTGTATTTCGTCTAAAATTAGAAGTACTTTATCTTTGCCGTAAAGGTCTTTGAGTTCATTAGATTTTTCTATAATTTTTTTAAGTTCCGCCACCCCTGCGATGACGGCATTTAATTGATACACGAAAGCGTTTGTTTTGGAAGCTATAAATTTAGCAAGTGCGGTTTTACCCGTTCCCGGAGAGCCGAAAAAAAGAGCGGATCTTAAACTATCGGATTCTATTAGGCGGTAGAGCAGTTTATCTTTGGCAAGTATATGGTCTTGCCCTATTACGTCGTCTATGTTTTTTGCGATAAGGCGTGCTGCAAGCGGGGTGTTTTGCTTGGAGGTTTTGGGGTTTTTCTTACCAAACAATTCATTTTGCATTTTTAAGAGTTTGTTTGAGTTTAATTATCAGACTGTCTAATTTATTTTTACTTGCATCTATTTCCTGATTTTTTAAATAATTCTGACAGGAAAAATCCATAGCGGCTAAAAGGGCGCTTTTTAGGGTATTTACGCTTTGTGTTTTTTCTTCTATTTCGTGCATTTTATCTTCAACGCTATGTGCGGCGGATGCAAGTTCCAACGGATCCATATCTTCTATAGGAACTTTGTCCATTACTATTCCGTGGATTGTAACGCCTTTTATTTCTTGATTAGCCATAATTACATTCTAGAATTTTTCCCTGACGCTTTTGGCGGTTTTTTCATCATATCTATATATCATTATATATTATTGCGTCAGCGCTCTTTTGTTTTTTAGCTACATAAGCCCGAGTAAGTTTAAGTTTTATTCT
>DATKZD010000028.1:0-3771 GCA_035528195.1 Elusimicrobiales bacterium | reverse complement strand
CTTTTCGGCTTGGTCTAATTTGTTTTTTGCAGACTCAAACTCAACTGAATAAATATCTATGCTTTGCGCCGCTTTTACATCTTCGCTTTGAGCCTGGTCAATTAAGCTTTTGTCAGCGTCGCCGAAAATTCTTTGTGATATTAAAGGGTTAGCCCAATAACTTGAAAGCATCGTACCGGCCAAAAGGAAGTATGTTAAAATTGTTACAATTGTAAATTCCACCGCTTTACTACCTCCTTTAAATTCAAGGTTTACAAGTTTGTGCATATTGTAGGGCAGGAGCTTTGAAAGCGTACCATCTAAAGCCATAAAGATAATGACAGACGCGAACACGCCGCAAAGGTGGCCCCATCCTGGCAGTAGTTCAGCCGCAAAATTTGCAAAGGTGGGATATACTACAAGGGAAGTAGTGAAGGCTAAAAACGCCGAAGCTGCAAAGCGTCCGGCAAAGGCTGTTATAAGTACTGCTTTTTCCATGTCATAAATTTATAAGATTACTTTTATCTTTTTCTTTTTCAAATGTCACCGGGGGCCGGTCGCCCATCCTGTTAGGGTGTGCATATTCTTTTTTAACGGGAGATCCGTTGTTATTCGCTTTTTTCATTTTCATATCATCAACAATATCGCTTATGTCATCAATTTTAGATTCGCTATACATTGTCGTATCAGGTTGGTCGAAATCGCTTTTTCTAAATTGAGAAAAAAAGCCATCAAGAATCGCGTAGATCACCCCAGGTGCAAACATATCTACAATGGCGGCCAATGTTCCACCGGCGAAGAAAAGCCCTACTATGATAAAAATTATGTTCATCCCGTTACAATTTGCAACATCACCCAAATAGCGAAAATAATAGCCGCTACATAGATCAGCAGTTTTATCATTACAAATATTTGCAAGCCCAGCATATATAGCCATATTACCGGAGCGTACATCGTTGAAAAATATTCCGACTTGCCGCTCCCGCGATATTCATATCGACAAAAATTAAATACACGGTGAATATGTTTCTCAACGTCTAAATAGTCAGCCGAAAAAACAACCATCACCGGAATAGCAATTTGCCATCTTAAACTCTCTGAAATATCCGCTCTCCTTTTACTTAGCCATGAAGTCTGCCCAACCTTGACGCGCAAAGAGGGGATTGTAAGCATCATGTAAACCAAACCTATTTTTTTATTTCTCCCCATTCTTTTAAGTATTTTTGAAACGTTGGCGATTCATGCACCATCTTTAAAAGCATCTCCCGCTCGTTAAAAATTACTCGCGGTGTGGATTCGTTTAAAATCGCTAAGTTGATTACCCTCAAAACCGTGACGGGCATATCGTAACTTTTCTTTTTAGTTCCGGTAACTGTCATCAAAGCTGTTTTACTACAAAAATACTACTATATTATAATAATAGCAAATAATAGGTATTTTTCTTTTAACCTTATTTAGATTGATTTTAAATAAGCGTATTTAATGTAAATAATTCCTTGAAAGTTTGGATTTGATGTAAATCGGTTGTATATTGCAGTATAATTAAAAAGAGAAAAAGGAATTTTAAACACTAAAAAAATATCATGAAAAAATCAAATTTGTATTCAATGATGGAAACAGGGAAATATATGAAAGAACATAATTTAAAGGATGTTCCAGTTGAAGAACTAAAGAGTATTTTTAAAGGAAAAGAAATAAAAATGTTCACAACCTTTGACATTGAAGGCAATCCACTAAATTCAATGTTAGAATATAGCGGGACAACTCGCATATTCACCGGTAAAGACTACCAAGGCTTGAAAAAGCAAATGTCTTGAATAATTAGCCGCGACGGAAAATGCAGAGAGGAGAAATTGGAAAAAATAATTTATATCAGTAAAAACTAAAAACTAAAAAAATGAAACTAACACACTACTATCAAGCATGGCACGGAGAAATAGAATTAACGGTGGAATTTGAAATTGAGGATCAAGGTATAGGCGACTGGGAATGTCACGGAGCGCACGGCAAAGACATTCAGTTAGTTCCTGTTATTCAGGACATAAAAACGGATGACAAATATTTCAGCCATAGATTAAGAGATCAAGATTTTTATAACCATGTCTGCGAAGAAATAGAAAATGAGCAAAGTTTTTTCGATCAAGCGGACGCAATATGCAACGGAAATGAATACGAATAAAGAAACAAAGGCAATAACGTTCAGAGCGGAGATGGATATAATGGCTCTAATAGAGCGTTATCAAAAAGCGAGGCGGCGCATTGACGGCCCGCCGCAAGTAAACAGACCAGAAATAGTAGGGCAATTCCTTGATATGTTTAAAGAGGATATTGATAGATATGTGAGAGCCGTAGAAAAGAGGGCCGCTAAGATTAAAAAAACAACTAAAAAACAACTAAAATGACAACTACTGAAAAAATAGACAAGTTTATCGCTGAAAATGGCGGTAACGAAAGAGATGCTTTAAACGTAGCACTCGCAAGATTAGAGGCTTGCCAAAAGGAAAAAGAATTTTGGAAGAAAGAAGCCCAAGAAGTTATTTCAATAATTAAAGAAACAGAAATAAAATGAGCAACGAAAAAACACACTGGCTGCAAAATCCCAATAAGAACTACATAGGCCATTGGGATCTCCCAGGTGGCAAAGACTTAACATTAACGATTAAATCAGCACAATGGGAAGAGGTTAAGAACCCGGTAGTAAACACTAAAGAGGCAAAGCGAGTTGTCAGATTTGCGGAAGATGTAAAGCCGCTTATTTGTAACCAAACAAATGCGCAGTCGATAATAGATGCAACTGGCAAACGGTTTATGGAGGATTCGGTAGGGTGTAAAATAACTTTGTTTGTGTCTTCCATAACAGACAAAAGGACTAAGCAGCAAATTGACTGTATAAGAGTAAGGAACGCGCCCGTAATCGTTGAAAAAAAAGTATTGAAGGAAGGGACCGTTCCGTTTAAAAACGCCTGCATTTATTACATGGAAAACAGAACTTTCGACAAGGTAGAAGAGCGTTACATATTAACGGATGCCATTAAAGAAACAATCAAACAGCAAGTAAATGAAGTTTTATAATGTCGTTCAAAACTCGGAGGAATGGTTTGATTTACGCAAAGGACGGGCCACAGCTTCGCACTTTGGCGAAATAATGGTAAATTGTTTTGATAAAGATTTCAACTACAAACCATCAGCCGTATGGGGTAAACAGGCTAACGACTACGCAATGAGGATAGCCCTGGAGCGCATAACAGACAAAAGAATGGAAAACGGATATACAAACGAATGGATGGAAAGAGGTCACGAGCTTGAGCCTGTTGCCCGTGCCGAATACGAAAACCAAACTTTTACAGATGTTACAAACGGCGGCTTTATTTGTGATGATGATTGCGGCGCAAGTTCTGACGGCCTGGTAAAAGATGGTGGTATTGAGATAAAATCCGTTAAGTACAATACCCATTTTGAAAGACTAATTAAAGGTGGGTACGATACAAAATATAGGTGGCAGATAATAGGTAATATTTGGGCCTATAATTTGCAATGGCTTGATTTTGTGAGTTTCTGCCCGGAATTTCCTGAAGAAAAGCAGCTTTATATTTTCAGAGTAAAAAGAGATGATACCGCAATAAATTACTTAAATGACAGACTTAATAGTTTCAAGACTTTGATAGAAACTTATCAAGCTGTTTTAAAATAAATAACATGGAAACCGTATCCTTATCAAAAAAGCTACAAAAAGAGCGCGAAGCCAAAAAGACTTCGCCTAAATCACAAAAGTACAGGATTTTAAAATACTTG
>DATKZD010000027.1:0-10020 GCA_035528195.1 Elusimicrobiales bacterium | reverse complement strand
AAACTGCGCCTGAGAAAAAATACGGCTTCCGCCTGCAGCAAAGTTATCTTTCATCACGTAATTGTATCCGCCTGTTATTCCCCATCTGTCTAAATCTACGCCCGGCTCTTTTATGCGGTAGGCATCTAAGTTAAGATTTATTTTGTCGGTATTTTTCACTTCAAAACCAAATCCCGTACCAAAAGTCAGGCGGGTAAAATAATCAAGATATAATTTACCCATAAAATTTTCGTTGAATTTATATACCGTTGAAGTTTTAAACTGAGCGCCCGCCCTTTCGTCGTAGCCGAAATCAAGATATGTTATGTAACGATGGTCGGTGCCGAGCGAACGGTACATAAAAGGAACATAAAAAATCGGGATTTTACCCGCATATAAAATTCCGTTGTATCCGAAGATTCGCTTTTTGGGCAGTATTGATGCCTTTGAAAATTTTAAACGGTAATGAGGTTTTTCTTTCTGACAGCTTGTCAAAGTTACCTTTTTGTATATGTGTTTTTTGTCCTTTTGCATATCAACTGTTTCTGCGTTGAGTATGCGCCAGCCTCCGTAAGTTGCAGATGTCTGCGACAAAGACATTTCTCCTGTGTTGCGATTGAAAGTCCCGCCTTCTCCGTAGACTGCATTTAAGCCTTCTTCAACGACGACTGCGCCCGGAGATTTTAAAATACCTTCCGATGGATGTATTACAAATTCTTCCGCTTTTATGGTACGTATCGGCAACTTATCGGGACGGTTTTTTTCTATTGTTTTTACATTATCTTTCAAATGCATTTCGTCTTTTTGTTTATCATAGGTGAAAGTGTCTGACTGAAATTGGATATGGTTGGTGTCACCCGCCGGCGGAAGCTCCGCACCATAAGCCGATACCGTTGCGGTTAATGTCCAAAGGAGGGTAAAAAATTTATTTAATGTGGTGTTTTGCATATAGAGCTGCACCTATTGCGCCTAAATTTTCGGTTTTTGCAATTTTTATTTTCAAATTTTTAAACGGATGCTTTATTTTTTGTTCGGCAAAGACTTTTTTTATTTCAGGCATAAAAAACCTATGAGCTTTAGAAAGTCCCCCTGCTATTACAATCACTTCGGGGTTTAAAAGCAGAACCATATTTGCAAGTCCTCTACCTAGATAAAAACCCATCGTCTGCCATATTTTTAATGCAAAAGCGTCTTTTCGCTGTGCGGCAATGTTTAGATTTTCAGCCGATAAATCTTTTTTTGTAAGTTTTGTTTTTCCTTTAAAAGATGCAATGGCTTTTCGCGCAAGATTTAAGGTGCCGTAAGCGCCCGCATATGTTTCAAGGCATCCTTTGGCGCCGCAAGCGCACACAAGATAATTCGGCAGTCCCCCTTGGACGTTCGAGGGCAGGCTTATTTTAGTGTGTCCTATTTCGCCTGCGCTTAAAGATGCTCCGCGATAGAGTTTGCCATCTAAAACAATGCCTCCGCCTATTCCCGTGCCTAGAGTTACCATAAAGATATCGGTGTATTTTCTGTTTAATTCGTATTCGTAGGCGCCCCATGCAGACATATTTGCGTCATTGTCCACAAGCAGTCTAAGTCCGGTAAGTTTTTTGAGGGGTTTTAAAAAATTCACATCTTTCCATTTATGCAAATTGGGCGAATATTTAATAACTCCGCTTTTAGCATCCACTATACCGGCAATACCAACGCCGACAGTAATTTTTTGGTTTTTATAAAAAGTTTTTAAAGTATTTATAAGTTGCGCCGTTTTTTTAATTAGAGCCGAAGGCGTTTTTGAAAAGTGAGCGCAATTTTTTTGGTGCAGTATTTTCCCCCCGGAATTTATAACCGCCGTTTTGATAAAACTTGCTCCTATATCTATTCCTATGGAAATCATTTTATCACCTGTTTTTTATCTTGTTTCCTCAAACTCCCCCTTTGCCTGCCCCCGAATTCTTTTGTCGGGGGTCAAAGGGGGGGAGGGGGGATTTGTTTCTGTTTCTCGGATGGGATTTATCGTAAACTTTTTTTAGATGTTTTAGTGAAACGTGAGTATAAGTTTGCGTAGTGGCAATGTTTTTATGTCCCAACATTTCTTGTAAACTCCTAATATCGCAACCGTGGTTTAGTAAATGCGTAGCAAAGGAATGCCGTATCTCGTGCGGCGTTATTTTACGCAGAATGTTTGATTTAAGCGAAGTTTTTTTTAGTATCAGGCTAAGTCCGTGTCCCGAAAGCCTAGTTCGGTTTTTATTTAAAAATAACGGCTCCTGAGATTGAACGGGGGTTTTTCTCTCCAGTAGATAATCTTTTATTGCCTGCAGGGCATTTTTGGTAACGGGAACGATGCGCTCTTTTGAGCCCTTGCCCATAACCCGCACAACCGCGCCGTAAAAATCAATGTCTCCCACATTTAACGATACCGCTTCGCTGCGTCTTAGCCCGCTCGAGTATAACAGTTCTATTATTGCGCAATCTCTTTTTGAAAATTGACTTGCCGAAATAAGCTTTGAAAGTTCGTCTTCGGTTAAAAAACGGGGGAGCAGTTTTTCTCTTTTTGGTAGCGGGAGAAGTTTAAAGGGGTCGGTTTTAATTAAGTCGTGAGATATTAAAAATTTAGAATAACTTCTAAGTACGGCAATACCTCTAAGCAGCGAATTTCTGGAAAGTTTCAATGTCTGCAAGTAGGAAAGATATGCCCGTATTTGTGTTTTATTAAATGCGGAAAGTTTTGTTTTGCCCCGTTGTTTTAAAAAATCCAAAAACCTGTTGGTATCTTTTTTATATGCACAAAGCGTATGTTTTGAAAAGTTTTTACCTTGCAGGTTTAAAATAAACTTATCTATATACTTTCGCATAAATTATTTCGTCTGCGGTTTTAGTTTTTGTAGTTCTTCGTCTGTTACGGTTACTATATTTCTGCATTTAGGAAATTTTGAGCATCCCAAAAAATAACCCCTTGCGCTTTTGCGTAAAATTAAAGGACTGTTACATTTATCGCACATACGGTCTGTTTTTATAGGAGCAAAGCAATCCGCTTTAGGATCTTTTGTATCTATAGAACAGGTTGTTTTGCATGATGGATAATCGCTGCAGGCTAAAAATTTTCCTCTCCTTCCGACTTTTATAACCATTTGCTTACCGCAGGACGGACACGTTTTATCGGTTTTTTCCGGGATTATTTTTTTGCCGTCTTTATCTAAAGGTATTTTACCTTTGCATTTGGGAAACTTTGAGCACGAAAGATATTTACCGAACCTGCTTTGCCTAAGTACCATATTGCTTTGGCAAAGCGGACATTTTTCGCTTGTCATTTCTACTTTTGGGGTTTCCATCTTATCGTAAGCGTGTTTTAAGAAATCCGTAAAGGGGATATAAAAATCTTTTATGACATTTACCCAGTCTATATTGCCTTCGGCTATTTCATCAAGTTTTTCCTCTATGCCTGCCGTATATGAAAGTTCCATAATGTCCGGAAAAAAATCTTTTAATTTTTCAGTTACTGTAGTTCCAAGTAAAGAGGAAGAAAGTTTTCCGCCTTTTTGTCTCAAGACATATTTTCTCTCAACTATGGTTTTGATTATGGGTGCGTAGGTGGAAGGTCTTCCGATACCGTGACGTTCAAGTGTTTTTATTAAACTTGCTTCGTTATATATTGGAGGCGGTTGGGTTTGATGTTGCGCAGTAATTATATCTTCAAGTTTTAGTTCGTCGCCTTTTTCCAAAGGCGGAAGTATAGAGATACCCTCTTTTTCCAAATCCGTATCCCGTTTATAAACTTTAAGATATCCTTCAAATTTTACCGTACGCCCTCCGGCGCGAAACAAAGCTTTATCGCCTGCGGATATATCCGCCGTTACCGCATTAAAAACCGCATCCGACATCTGACTTGCCATAAATTTAAGCCATATGATTTCATAAAGTCGTAATTGATCTTTTGTCAGAAACGATTTTATTTTTTCCGGAGTTTTGTAGACGTTTGTAGGATGTATTGCTTCGTGCGCTTCCTGGGCGCCCTTTACTTTTTTTACGTATGAAGGGGGAGATTGCGGCGCAAAATTTTCGCCGAAATTTTCTTTGATAAATTTTCGCGACTGTGCTTTAATTTCATTGGAGACGTTAAAAGAATCTGTCCTCATATATGTGATAAGTCCGGAAACTTCGCCTTTATCAAGCGAAACGCCTTCGTAAAGCGATTGCGCTACCTGCATCGTGCGGGAGGCGGAAAATCCCAGCTTTGTGTATGCTTCCTGCTGAAGAGAACTTGTAATAAAAGGCGGTTTTGGTTTTTGTCGGGTTTCTTTTCGTTCTACGTTTATTACCGTAATTGGATTTTTTTTCAGACAATCGGCTATCGGCCCGATACTTTCTTTAGAATCAAAAATTGTGGATTTAACCGTATAATCTTCGGCAAAAAGTTTGTGGCGCAACGTTTTTTCCACGCTTGAACCCTGCCATTTTACCAGTTTTGCTTCAAAAGGAATGCCATTTTTCAGTTTTGCAAACTTTGCTTTTATGCTCCAATAGTCTTTGGATTTAAAGAGTTTTATTTCTTTTGCGCGCTCTACCAAAAGCCGTACCGCAACCGACTGCACTCTTCCTGCAGATAGCCCCTTTGCTATTTTTTTCCATAACAAAGGTGAAAGTTTATATCCTACAAGCCTGTCTAAAACTCTGCGTGCTTGCTGTGCTGCAACTAAATTGAAATCTATTGCTCGGGCATTTTTAATTGAATTTAAAATTGCATCGGCAGTTATTTCGTGAAAGGTTATGCGTTTAATTTTTTCTTTTGAAGGCTTTATAACTTCGGCCAAATGCCACGCAATAGATTCCCCTTCGCGGTCATGGTCGGTTGCAAGATATATGATGTCTGCATTTTTGGCGCTCGCCTTTAATGCGGCAATATTTTTTTTAGCTCTTGCGATTATTACATAAGTAGGTTTAAAATTAGAATTTTCGTCTACTCCAAGTTCTTTTGCAGGCAGGTCTCTTACGTGTCCGTAAGAACTTTTTACAGCATATTCTTTACCTAAAATTTTTCCTATCGTTTTTTCTTTTGTTGGTGACTCTACTATCACAAGGTATTTTTCGTTCATATTTTTTTCTCGTATTTTCCCGTGTTGCAAGTTAAAATTGAGTTTGCTTCCAATTCAAATAAAACAGCTGAAACTTTTGGTACCGACCAGTCCAGTTTACAACTTATCTCGTCTAAGTTAAGACATTGTTGACCAATGCAGTTAAAAACCGCCTTCTCATCCTCCGATAAATTTTTACCGACTGAAACGTCCGTATTTTGTTTATCGCGGTTTTCCAGTTCCTGCGTGCTAACCTGGGGTTTATATTGTAGAGGAATATGGTAGACGATATCAAGGGCGGATGTCACGATACCTGCTCCGTCTCTTATAAGGGAATTGGGACCTTCGCTTGTCGGAGAATCAATTGGTCCGGGGACCGCAAGCACTTCCTTGCCCTGTTCAAGTGCCTGTTTTGCCGTTATTAAAGCCCCCGATTTAATCGGCCCTTCAACTACTACCGTCAGGTAACTCAAGCCCGCTATTATTCTATTTCTGCGTGGAAAATGAAAAGCCATCGGACCTCTTTCAAAAGGAATTTCGGTTATCAATGCACCGCCATTATCAATTATTTCAGAGGCAAGTTTTTTATTTTCAGCCGGATAACATTTTCCAAGTCCGGTACCTAATACCGCCCATGTTATCTCTTTTAAATCTATTACCGCCTTATGCGCAACGCTATCTATTCCGCGCGCCATACCGCTTACAACAGTAATTTTACATAGAGCCAAATCCCTGGAAAGTAGCGTAGCCGTTTTAATTCCGTATCTTGACGGCCTTCTTGTTCCAACCATTGCTACCCTAACACGTTCGGGTTTTAGCGTACCTTTTACGTAGAGTATAATGGGAGGATGGGGGATATCTTTTAAACTTTCGGGATAATTTTCATCTTCAGCGGTTAAAATGCTCCCGCCCGCATTAGAAACTTTATCAAGTTCCGCCCGAGCGTCAAATTTAGATGTTTCACTTAAAAATTTTTCGGCTGTTTCTATTGAGACCGCACCGTTTTGGGATATGTCTTGCGTGGTAGCTTTTAATACATTTTCAGCGCTGCCGAAAACATTTATTAATCTGCCGCACCAATCTGAACGCATGTAGCTAAAAGCATTTATTTTAATCCGCGCCAATTTTTCATTTTCCGTCACGGCTTTATTCATACACCATACCTCTGTCAATTGAACGGTACTGTATAACTTCCATTAAATGTTCCCTTTTGATGTCGGGGCAGTTTTCTATATCGGCAATAGTTCTTGCCACTTTAAGTATTTTGTCTAAACTTCTTGCAGAAAGCCCGAATTTTTTCATTGCAGTTTCCATAATTTCCCCGCCCCCTTCAGGAAGTTTGCAATATGTGCGAAATTCTCTAGACGTCATAAAGGCATTTGCGGTTGTTGTGGAACCCGCAAATCTTTCTCGTTGTATTTTTCTCGCCACTGCTATTCGTTCTCTTATTTTTTGCGAACTTTCACCGTCGGGAGAAGTACTTTGCCATTCTTCGTATTTTACCGGGGAAAGTTCAATGCTTAAATCTATTCTGTCAAGCAAGGGTCCGGATATTTTACTCCGATATCTTCTTACCTGCACAGGGGTGCAGGTGCAGTCTCTGTCGGGATGGCTCAAATAACCGCAGGGACACGGATTCATTGCCGCAATTAAGGTAAATTTAGCCGGAAAACAGACGGTATTTTTTGCCCGTGATACCGTGATTTCAAAATTTTCTAAGGGTTGTCTTAAAACCTCAAGATTACTCTTTGGAAACTCGGGCAGTTCGTCAAGAAATAAAACTCCGTTATGGGATAGCGAAACCTCTCCCGGTTTTGGGTTTGATCCCCCGCCTGTCAAAGCTATGGCGGACGCTGTGTGATGGGGATCTCTAAACGGACGTTTTTTGATTAACGTATTTTCTTTCAATTTTCCGCATACCGAATATATTTTGGTTACTTCCAGCGTTTCATCAAAACTCATATTGTCTAAAATTGTCGTAAATCTTTTGGCAAGCATGGATTTACCCGTTCCCGGAGGGCCTATAAGCAGGACGTTGTGTGCTCCTGCGGCAGCTATTTCAAGCGCGCGTTTGGCAAGTTTTTGCCCGCGTACCTCCAAAAAATCAACTGATGGAGATACTAAATCAGCATTTTCTTCTTCATATTCGCATTGCGAAAGTTCAACTTTATTTTCCAAAAAATCCACTACTTCCCTTATGCTGCTTGCTTTAAAAGATGACATTTGTAAAATGCCGGCTTCCTTACCGTTAGAATTAGGTACCACTGCATTTTTTATTTTATTTTGCTTTAGCGCCATAAGCATTGGAAGCAGACCTCTGATATTTCTTATAGATCCGTCCAGCCCCAACTCGCCGACAAAAGCGGTATTTTTTAATTTGGCTTCGGCAGATTTGTCAATTTGCCCCGTTGCGGCAAGTAGTCCTATCGCTATCGGCAGATCAAAATGCGTGCCCGTTTTTTTTACTTCGGCAGGGCCTAAATTTATCGTTACTCTTTTTAAGGGAAAATCAAAACCGGAGTTTTTAATTGCAGCTACAACCCGTTCACGCGATTCCTTAACTTCCGCTTCCGGAAGCCCTACGATGAACACATTCGGAAGCCCGCCGGAAACGTCAACTTCCACACTGACAATAAACCCTTCTATACCGTATAATCCTAAACTCCACACTTTTGCAAGCATTATTCAATTTGTAATTTCAGCTTATATTGACCGACTTCGGTTATAGTAAAATTAAACGGTTTTTTGCGAAGTATTGCAGCGGCAAACTCATTACCGCTTGCATTGTCAAGATGAACTGTAAAGACTACATTTCCTCCTTTTTTATAGTGAGTGAGCGAAAAATCAGTTACCATTTCAACTTCAAATAGCGCATCATAAAATTTTTTAAGGTTTTGTAATGTTTTAAGCGCTGTAACTTCCAAAATTACTGGAGCATGATCTACCCGCGCCTGTTCAAAAGGAAAAACCATTTCGTCTAAAATAAGGTTTATCGCTTTTTTGAAAGAATCTTCGGCAGACATTTTAGGATTTGACTGAAATCCGCTTGCGCTTTTTCTAATTTGCGTTATAAGCGCCGAAGTTTTTGTGGAATATATTTTTAAGTCCGCAGTCGTTTTGTAAGGGTAGAAGCCCGAAATAAATTGCTGTCCTTGACTTAATTTTTCTACTAAGATATCCAAAAACATAAGGTAGTCGGCTCCCGAGCGCAGTGCTTGAGCTGTTAGGGAATTTATATTTACCGATGATGGGTTTATCTTGACGTTGAAGAGACTTGCAGAATACCTGTTTTCGGAAAGTTTTACGGTTATGGGGTTTAGCGCAATAATGTTTGAAACATTTATACTGGAAACCACTCTAGGAAATATTATTACTCTCTTTGGTCTTTTTTTTCCTATAAGTCTTAGTTCATCAAGTTTTTTTATTGCGTCTTCCATTCTTACCGACATCTTTACTTTTAGCCTGTAAATGTCTTTAAGCTGAGTTTCCTCTTTAATTTTGTATTCTTCAATAAAAACATCGGGATCGGAATAAAAATATTTATTTAAGTCTTTGGCTCTTTGTTTTGCTATTTGCGGAGTTACAAAAATTGTAATGACTTGTTCCAGCGCATTTTGTTTTGCCTGCAGCAATCCTTTTGCCAGTACGTCCCTCGTTTTATCCTTGCTTGTATAGGAAACCGTACTTTCACCGTAGACGATTTCTGTTGATTTTTTACCGGAAAATTTAAATACCGAGCATCCGCATAACAACGTTGCAGCTAAAAAAAATATTGTAAGTTTTAAAAATTTCATATTCCCTTCCAACTAAAGTTTTTTGTCTGATAAATCGCAGATGGCTTTTAGTATTGAAGAATGCAGGCGCAATTTATCGGTTTCCATGCAAAACGCACATCCGTCTATTGACTTAAACATATGTTCAAGCTCGCTGCAAAACTGTTGGTATTGCTGTTGTTCATGCATAAAAGCCGGCGGCGCTATTATAAAGGCCTTTTTGATTTTGGATTGTTGGCATTGTTTAAATATTTCTAAACTCGCCGACCGCAAATTTTCAGGGAAATACTCTTTGGTAAAAGCTAAACCAAAACCTCCGTCAATATCAAACTCTTTCATTTTAGAAGCAATGGAGGACGCAAGGAGATTTATTTGAACAGATTCCGCAGTGGGTGCAAAAAACGCCCATTGTCCCCATATATTTTGTTTAAACGTAGGAAATTGCCCCGGATTTTTAAGTTCCTCTTCCGTAAACTGTCCTTGTGAAAGATCGTCGTTAGTACCCATAAGCATATCAAAGAGTTCTGTTTGGGGTATTTTTTTATTTGCAGTTAAAAGCCCTAAAGATTTTAATCTTTGGCAGGTTTTTACGATACAACTTAAACTAATTTTTTTAGGTGAAAAATGTTTTACCATTTCTTCGCCCGAAATGTTTATGCCGAAAGAAGATACCGTTTGTTTTGCAATCTCAAAATAGTTTTCGCCCGCAGGGTTTTTTAGTTCAACAGTCCAACCCTGGTTTAACCAGAAATCAAGTCCGCTTTCTATTTGCTCAAGTTCATCAGGGGAGACCTGCGATGTTAGCACTATTTGTTTTTGATTTTCCGTAAAATGATTTAGCCATTTTGAAAGATGTGTTTTTGTCATTTCATTTACGTTGACTAAATGGAAGTCATCTATCATCAATACCTGCGATTTAATAACAGCTTCATTTATTTCAGATACATTCCCCCTTTTGGCAAGTTCTTCAATTGCGATAGAAAGTCTTGTGCCGTCTGTTATAAAAATATTTTCTTTGCCTATTTTTTCAACTAAACTAAAATACATTGCGCTTAAAAAATGAGTTTTCCCCGTGCCTTGACTGCCAAAAAGAACAAGCGGATTATACATAGTTCCAAGACTATCGGTTGCAGACATTACTGCCGCATGCGCAAAGCGGTTGGAGGCGGGCTTTAGGGTATCAAAAGTATGATTGATGTTCGGCGTAA
>DATKZD010000026.1:0-2230 GCA_035528195.1 Elusimicrobiales bacterium | reverse complement strand
ATTTAAAAGATGCAGGCGTGCCAAAAGATAAACTACGATATTTGGCAAAAAAAGCTGTAGAAAGAGGTCCTGTCGGCGCTTATCAACTAAACGAAGACGACGTCCACGCCATTTTAAACACTGCTTACTAAATAAGAATCTTTACTTATGTCCCTTGTCTTTTAGCATATCAAGAGCGTGAGGGAAAATATCTAATACCGCATTTAGCGATTGCTCTACCGCTTTAGGACTACCGGGCAGGTTGATGATAATAGTATTTTTCCTTATAGCCGAAACGGCGCGCGAAAGTATTGCTTTTTTAGTGTGCTTTAAACCTTCTAACCTGATAAATTCCGATATACCGGGTATTAGTTTATCTGCAACCATAATAGTAGCTTCAGGAGTTACGTCCCTTGGGGAAAATCCCGTTCCGCCTGTAGTAATTACAAAATCCGCTTTTAATTTATCGCAGTAATGGATAAGTTTTTGTTTAATTAAATCGGTTTCATCTGCAACCGTATCTTGACCGATAATCTCAAAATCGTTACTTTTTAAAATATCGCAAATAACTTTACCGCTGATATCTTCGGTTTCGCCCTTAAAACATCTGTCACTAACGGTTAGTATTACTGCTTTCATTTGGTTATTTTGTCTCCCGTCTTTATTATGCCACCACTTAATACTTTTGCAAAAATACCCTCTTTGGGCATAATACAATCGCCGATTTTATAATATATCGCACAATACTTATGACATTCTTTGCCTATTTTTGAAATTTCTAAAACAATACCGTCGCCAAACGTTAACTTATTACCTATTTTAAGGTCGGATAATTTTATACCTTCCGTAGTAATATTTTCGCCAAAATCGCCGGGCTTAAGTTCCACATTTTTATCTTTTACTTTTGGACATTCTTTTTGTGTCATAATACTTTCCCAGCTAAGAAGACTAACCTGTCTTGTCCCTTCGCTTGCGTGGGCATCGCCTTCCACCCCTAAATTTTCCACCAATTTAGCTTGAGGCACCTGCGTTTTTGCAATACCTTTAGTTTTACTTACATTAATTGAATATATTTTTCCGTTCATAAAAAACCTACCTTTTTAAATAATCGCCGCTTTTACCGCCCGTTTTTTTGAGCAGTTCCACGTCTGATATTGTAATAGATTTGCTAAACATTTTACACATATCGTAAATGTTAAGCGCTGCAACCGAAACAGATGCTAAAGCTTCCATTTCTACTCCCGTTTTGGCAGATGCTTTTACTATTGAAGTTATCGTAATTTTTTCAGCTTCCACGTTAAACTCCAAATTTACGTTACTAAGTTCTATGTTGTGGCACATCGGTAAAATATCGGGTGTTTTTTTAGCCGCTTGAATGCCCGCAATACGCGAAACTTCCAACACGTTACCTTTTGGAACCTGATTGCTTTTAATTTTTTCAATTATATCTGCGCCTAAAAAAACTACCGCTTGAGCTTGCGCTGTGCGAAGAGTTACATTTTTGTCACTTACATCAACCATCGGCATAATTATCCTCCTAAACTACTCATTTCTATTCGTCTATCTTTGAACATATGTTTTGTATATTTCGGTTTTTCACTTATTGCTTTGGAAATTTCCTGCATAATTTCATTATCTAGTTTATTACTTCTTATTGCTTGCTTTGCATCGTAGATATGTTTGGAAAATAAACACGGGTAAATTTTGCCTGCGCAATCCAACCGCAACCTGGTGCATCCTGCGCAAAAATTACCACTTGTGGAATTTATAAAACCTATGGCACCTTTTGCATTTTTAAGTTTATAGTAAACTGCAGGTCCGTTTCCTTTTTTCGTAATCGGGGTCAACTCGCCTAAAGAGTCGTAAATAATTTTTTTTGTTTTTTCGCTCGGCACAAAATTTGAAAATATTTTTTTGTTCCTTTCATTTGTATGAAACAATTCTATAAATCTCACTGTAATTGGCATAGTTAAGGTAAGGCGCGCAAAATCGGCTACTTCGTCTAAATTCATACTACTAAGCGGGATAACGTTTAGTTTAACAGGATTTAACCCCTCAGATAATGCCGCTTTAATACCTTTCCACACTTTATCAAACATATCAAAACCCGTAATTTTTTCAAATTTTGATTTATTTAAAGTATCTAAACTTATGTTTACGCCGCTTAAACCCGCCTGTTTTAACTCACGGGCATAATCTGAAAGCAGTATTGCGTTTGTAGTAAGTAAAACTTGGCGCAAACCTTTTATAT
>DATKZD010000025.1:0-2161 GCA_035528195.1 Elusimicrobiales bacterium | reverse complement strand
ATCCGATTTGGGTTCCTGAGATTGTGGTTTTTCTTTATTTTCTGCCATTTCAAATTTCTCCTTAAGTTCTCTACCCCAAAGGGATAGGAAATACTAATCTGAAAATTGTTACTTGCCGGTTTTTGCGGCCTTACCCGAACCTACTGTTCTTCTGGAACCGCGATTGGTTCTGGCATTTGTTTTGGTACGCTGTCCGCGCGCAGGCAATTTTCTGCGATGACGCAAACCTCTGTAACTGCTTATTTCTATGTACCTATGAATATTTTGAGATACCTCACGCTTTAACTCACCCTCAACCATATAATCTTTCTGAATGAGGCTGTTTATCAAACCTATTTGATCTTTCGTTAAGTCCTTAACTTTATCTGAGGGCTTAATTTGATCTCCCAACTCTTTTAATATATTGCGGGCAATTTTCGGCCCTATTCCATATACGTAGGTCAAAGCAATGATTATTTTTTTATTTACGGGTAAATCTACCCCGGCTATTCTTGCCATAGTTATTTAATTGGACTATATGCGTAAATCGGCACCGCCCAATATCCTCCTTTTAAAAAATTAAAAATAAATTTTTGACTTATTTTCACAAAAATTTAACCTTGGCGCTGTTTGTGTTTTTTAACTTCGCATATGACGTACAAAACACCTTTACGCCGTGTTACCTTACATTTACTGCAAATCTTTTTTACGCTTGCGCGAACTTTCATAATAACCTCAAACAAAAACTTTTATTTTGCTCTGTAAACTATTCTCCCTTTGGTTAAGTCGTATGGAGATAATTCTATTTTCACTGTATCTCCGGGCAAAATTCTTATGTGATGGATTCTCATTTTGCCTGATATATGAGCAAGGATAATTTTACCACCCGGAATTTCTACCCTAAACATCGCATTGGGTAAAGATTCTAAAATTTTTCCTTCCACTTGAATTTTATCGTCATTTTTTTCCATAAAAAATTAGCAATCTCCTATTTATGCCAAAGTTAGAATACTTGAACCGTTTTCGGTAACGGCGATAGTATGCTCAAAATGAGCAGACAATTTTTTATCTTTAGTTACTACCGTCCAGCCGTCCGATTGAATCTCAACTTCGCTTCCCCCTAGATTTATCATCGGTTCCACTGCAAGAACAAGACCCGGTTTCAACTTGATGCCCGTACCTTTTTGCCCGTGATTTAAAACCGCAGGCTCCTCGTGCAGGTTACGACCTATTCCGTGTCCAACAAACTCTTTCACCACGTTCATTCCGTTTTCCAACGCCGTTGTCTCTATAGCATTGGAAATATCCCCTAAAAAAACTCCGGGGGCCATAAGCGAAATTGCTTTATCAAGAGCTCTTTTTGTAACCTCCACCAATCTTGCAGCTTGGGGGGTTATATTGCCTATAGGCAAAGTCATAGCTGAATCAGCATAATAGCCGTCGTAAACAACGCCCATATCAATACTTAAAATATCACCTTCTTTCAAAGAACGCTTTGCATCGGGAACGCCGTGCACGACTTCCTCGTTGATAGAGGCGCAAATTACGGCGGGGAAACCGTTAAAATTTAAAAATGCGGGCGCTCCGCCCCGTGCCTTTGTTTCCGTAAAAGCTATGTGGTCCAACGCTTTTGTAGTAACTCCCACAGCAATTTTACTTTTTAAAACTTCAAAAACTTCCGCTAGAATTTTACCTGCCACACGCATCTTTTCTATCTCAGTGGAAGTTTTAAGTTCCATTGAACAGGTATGTTTGCCTACTCCGCCGTCAGCATTGTTTAAAGCGAGTATGTTTTTCATAAACTGCCCAAAATTTTAAAGACCCTTTCCGATACTTCAACAGGAAGACCAATTCCGTCTATTTCAAAAAATTTGTGATTGGCTTTGTAATAATCCACTAAAGGAGCCGTTTGTTTATTAAAAATGGCAAGTCTTTTTTTAATAGTTTCCGGCTTGTCGTCGCTGCGCAAAATTAATGCTCCGCCGCACTTGTTGCACACATTCATCTGTCTAGGAGGTTTGGACGCCAAATTATACACCATTTTGCAGTTTTTACATGTTCTCCGCAAAGAAAGCCTTGTTAATATCTCTTCTTCAGTTAAATTGATAAATAATACAACTGAGATTTTTTTAGAATTAGCCTTAAAAAATTTATCAAGCGACTCGGCTTGCGTAACAGTGCG
>DATKZD010000024.1:0-2422 GCA_035528195.1 Elusimicrobiales bacterium | reverse complement strand
TGCTTGCTTATATGATGTATAAAACCGAACTTTGGAAGGGTGCAGATTTTTTAACCGGTGTACAGGCATTAAAAATTGCAAACGCAAAGGTGAATCTTTCCTTTAGTGCAGCTTTGGCAAGGGGAATAGGTTGTAACTGGCTGGTATGCTTGGCTGTATGGATGGCGTTGGCATCAAGACAGGTTGCTGGAAAAATATTGGCAATATTTTTCCCAATAATGGCGTTTGTTGCTTTGGGTTTCGAGCATTGTGTAGCAAACATGTATTTTATCCCTATGGGACTTATGCTCAAGGGAACAAAAGCAGCAACAGCCTCCGGATTAAATTTGGCTAACTTAAATCTTAACGGATTTTTTGTCACCAACTTAATTCCTGTAACCATCGGTAACATAATCGGCGGTGCTTTATTTGTTGGATGCATATATTGGTCTGTTTACGTTAGAGGCATAAAAAAATAGGATATTTTTAAGTATTGCGGGGTTTATGTTAATACATAAACCCCGCAAAACAGATTTTTTAATTTTATATATATTTCCTTAAACCCGCCTTCTACTTGATGGCAATACCTTAAAATTGGGAGATAACTATGGCAATAGAACGAAAACTTACCACATGTATTTACTGCGGATGCGGATGTGGTTTATATCTTTTATCGGACGGGAAAAAGCTAATCGGTTCCTATCCAAGCAAAAATAATCCTGTTTCAAAGGGTTCTTTATGCGTTAAGGGTTGGAATGCTCATGAGTTTTCAAACAGACCCGACCGTCTTAAAAAACCATTGATTAAAAAAGATGGTAAATTTGTTGAAAGCACTTGGAAAGAAGCACTGGAGCTAATTGCAAAAAAAATGACAGGTTACCGTGATAATTTGGGGCCCGATAACTTGGCTTTTTTAAGCTCGGCTAAAACGACTAACGAAGAAAATTACTTAATGATGAAGCTTGCACGCGCCGTGTTTAAAACAAACAACATTGACCATTGCGCAAGATTGTGTCATGCATCTACAGTTGTAGGACTTGCGGCGTCTTTTGGAAGCGGCGCTATGACAAATTCCATAGAAGAGTTTGAAAAGGCAGATTGTTTTTTAATTACCGGTTCAGATACAACGGCGCAACACCCCTTAATCGGCTCACGAATGGTTAATTCCGTTTTAGACCGTGGCGCTAAAATGATAATTTTTGATCCTCGTAAAATAGCATTAACCAAATATGCCCATATCCACGCTCGGCAAAAAAACGGAACTGACGTAGCATGGGTAAACGGTTTGATGCATGTTATTATAAAGGAAGACTTGCACGATAAAGAATATGTTAAAAACCGTACGGAAAACTTTGAAGAGCTTAAAAAGCTTGTGGCCGATTATACTCCGGAATATGTGGAGAAAATAACATCAGTCCCCGCTGAAAAAATTATAGAATCTGCGCGCATTTATGCAAAATCTAAAAAGGCAATGATTATCTATTCAATGGGAATAACTCAGCATACTACTGGTGTTGATAACGTTAAATCGCTTGCCAACCTTTCAATGTTAACCGGTCATATCGGCATTGAATGCGGCGGGGTAAACCCGCTGCGCGGTCAAAACAATGTTCAGGGTTCTTGCGATATGGGGGCATTGCCTGACGTATTTAGCGGATATCAGAAAGTTGCTGACGAAAATGCACGCAAGAAATTTGAAAAAGCGTGGGGCGTTAGCGGTATAAGCGATAAAGTCGGCTTAACGGTAACGGAAATTGTCGACGGCGTCGGTTCAGGTAAAATAAAGGGTTTATATATTATGGGGGAAAATCCTATAATAAGCGATCCTGACTCCAATCATGTGATGAAATGTTTGGAAAAAGCTGAGTTTTTGGTGGTACAGGATAATTTCTTAACTGAAACTGCTATGTATGCAGACGTTGTACTGCCTGCGGCAAGTTTTGCCGAAAAAGACGGCACTTTTACCAATACCGAACGCAGATGCCAGTTACTTAGAAAAGCTATCAATCCTCCCGGCGAAGCTAAAACAGACTGGGAAATATTAGGCGAAGTTGCCGCCGCCTGCGGTTACGATAAGATGAAATACTCTAACGCAAGCGAAATAATGGACGAAATAGCAAGTCTGACCCCTTCCTACGGCGGTATGGATTATAAACGTCTCGATCCCTACGGATTACAATGGCCCTGTCCCGATAAAAACCATCCCGGTACTAAATACCTCCACAAAGATAAATTTACCAAAGGCAAAGGAACGTTTTTCCCTTGTAAATATATTCCGCCGGCAGAACTTCCCGATAAGGAATATAATTTTACCCTGTCTACCGGCAGAGTGTATTGGCATTGGCATACCGGTACTTTAACCCGTAAAACAGCCGTCTTGCATCGCGAAGTGCCGACCGCTTATATTGAAATGCATCCGTCTGATGTTAAAGAGTTGGGAGTG
>DATKZD010000023.1:0-8515 GCA_035528195.1 Elusimicrobiales bacterium | reverse complement strand
TAACCGCCTGCAAACCAAACTTTCTCATATGGTTTAACCTGTAAAGAAACATAACCGCCTTTTGCTCTTACGGGGCCGCCTGCACCATTGTAACCAACCAGTCCCGGGGCGCCTACTAAATAGTCCGTTGCATTTTCCCCTATCCACGCCACGCTGTTTAGCGTAAACATCTGGTAAGGAATACTGCATCCAAAACTTGCCAAATAAACATCACCATGTTGGTCAAGATTTAACGGATTTCTCCATCTACTTACTATACCCGATACGACAAATTTCATACCGTTATATTTAGCTATGACTTTTGCCTGGATGCTCGGTCTTCCCTCGTTTGTGCCGGCGTTATCAATCAAAGTTGTCGTTGCTCTTGCAAAAGCAAAAGCGGTCTGCCAGTTTTCATTAAAAGTATAAGTTGCTCTTATCTGGGGTATCCTCTGCCATATATGTCCATTATATCCCATTACCGAAGAGTTATTGGTGAACGGAAATATCACTGGGGTTAAAAGCCAATACTGTCCAATAAGAAAATCCCATTTGTTATAGTTCATATTTATGAAAGCGTGGCGAATTCTTAAGTCGTTTGTACCCGTACCGGTTTGTCCATAAAAATCCACTTCAATTTTACCGCTTACATGTTCGCCTGCTTTTATATCAAAACCAAATCTGGTTTCTTTGGCGGTTATTCTCATTTGTTGGTTATCCGAGTTACCGTTTACAACCCAAAAATCATACTCACCCAAAGCAGTGCTACCCGTATTGTACTGAGCAGCTCCTTTTACAAACCCGTAAAAGTTAACGTCATATTTAGACGTCATATTTACTTTTGCGTTTACCGCACTCACTGAAAACAAAAATGCCAAAGCAAGAAGTATTCTTTTCATTAATCCTCCGATTTTTTTAATGGTTTTATACGCACTTGTCATTCTACGTACCTTTGATTTATACCATATAGGGGAGATTGCGGTCAATGAAACGGGAAAAATATATCCCATTGCCTACGGTTAAAAAAAGCGCTAGAATGCCCTTATGGAAAAGTGTATTTTTTGCGATATCGCATCAGGTAAAATTAATGCCAAAACCGCCTACGAAGATGATGACGTGCTTGCGTTTCACGACTTAAATCCGCAGGCTCCGACGCATATTTTAGTGATACCTAAAAAGCATATTCCAAGCTTTTCGGAAACTAAACCGCAAGACGCAGAATTATTGGGTAAAATTCAACTTGCCATCGTTAAAATTGCAAAAGAACAAAATTTAACCGATTACAGGATAGTTGCAAACAACGGCCGTCTTGCAGGACAAAGCGTGGGGCATTTGCATTTTCATCTTTTGGGTGGACGCAGAATGATGTGGCCCCCAGGGTAGAGCCAAATACCCTACAGCATTTCGTTATCAAACTGTTTTAATGTTCTATTTACGAATTTTCTCTCGCGATTAAGATATCCACATTCCTTTCAAAGTATGATATAATAAATTATTGGGTACACTTTATGTACTAAAAGGCAGGTGAATTACCAAGTGGTTTTTGTTAAACTTCGTCCGGGGGAAACCTTAGCAGACGCATTAAAAAGATTCAAGCGAGATTGCGAGCGCAACGGCATCCTGAAAGAAATTAAAAAGCGCGAATTTCATACTCCACGCAGTGTTGTAAAAAAATTAAAAGCACAGGAAGCTCAAAGAAGATTGAGAAAGTCTAGATCGAGATCTTATAGAGGTTTTTAAGACTTTTGCAGACAGAATTTTACGCCCGAATACAGGTCAAAAAATTCTGTCTGCCGTTTACTATTTATGAAAAAAAGCGCAGACCTAGATTTGATAAGAGACCGCACGGACATTGCAGATATCGTGCGGGAATATGTCCCCAGCCTAAAAAAAGCCGGCAGGAGTTATAAGGCAAGGTGTCCCTTTCATGATGAAAAAACGCCGTCTTTTTCCGTAGACAGTCAAAAGGGATTGTTTTACTGTTTCGGATGTCAGGCGGGTGGTGATGTATTTGATTTTGTAATGAAGATTGAAAATCTTTCGTTTACCGAGGCAGTACACAAACTTGCCAAAAAAGCAGGAGTAGACTGGCATCCCACAAACGTCTCCCCCGCAGGGGATAAACTTAGAATTGACATCAAAAAAGCCCTTGAGTTTGCATCAAATTATTACCATAAATTTCTTATGGCTTCACCTCAGGCAAAAGGGGCAAGGGAATACTTAAAATCAAGAAATATCGGAAAAACTACGGCGGAAAAATTTCAAATAGGATTTGCGCCCGACGGGTTTGAAAATTTCCGTAAAACTGCCGTAAAAGCGGGATATAACGAAGAAATTTTAATCAAAGCGGGGCTTTTGGGTACAAACGAAAAAGGAACTTTTGACTATTTCCGTAAAAGGATAATGTTTCCGATAGCAAACGCATCGTCGGAAATAGTAGGTTTTGGCGGAAGGATATTAGATAAAGGCGAACCTAAATATTTAAACTCTCCCGAGACTCCCGTATTCCATAAAGGCAGAGTTTTGTTCGGTCTTAACAATGCCTCGTCTACCATAAGAAAAGACAAAGAGGCCTTATTTTTGGAAGGTTACACGGACGTTATAGCGTGCCATAAAGCAGGCATAGAAAACGGAGTTGCCCCTCTTGGCACTGCAGTGGGTTTTGACCACGCAAGACTGCTCAAAAGATATGCAGAGCAGGTAACAATTTTATTTGACGGAGATTTTGCGGGTATAAATGCCGCCGTAAAGGCCGGCAGGATTTTGACAGAAGGCGGACTATACGTTAAAATGGCAACATTGCCCGAAGGATTAGATCCCGACGACTACATAGATAAACACGGCAAAGAAAAACTTTTACAAATTATAAAATCGGCAAAAGATATCCTGACATTCCATATAGAAACTCTGTTAAAGGACAAAAATATGCCTCTTACGGCAAAGGATAAATCAACAACGGCGGACATCCTTGCGCAAACTATATCCGTTCAGGCAGACCAAATAATAGCGCAGGAGTGGATAAAACAGGTATCTGAAAAATTGCAAATTGACCATTGGGCTTTAAACGACAGGATAAACAAAATTAAATATCGTTTTGGAGGGCAAACCGAACCCGAACAAAAAATCCGTGAAAATGCCTATATTTCTCCCAGCGAATTTGTTTTACTTAGTTCAATATTGAAGTTTCCACAGCATATTGGTTTGTGTAGTCAACTGGAAGAAGAAGATTTTGCAAATAAAATAAACTGGAACATTTTTTGCGCTATCAAGGGTTATGCCGAAAAAAATATAACGTCGGAAAAAATAACAGGAAAACTCATTGATAAATTTATAACCGAAAAAAATTTAATAACAAAACTTTCTATGTATAAAATGCCCGAAAATTTCAATCCCGAGATTGACATTAAACATTTGGTAAAAAATATCAAACGCGCAAGCATAACTGCTCGGCTTAAAAAAATAAAGGAACAAAAAAAAGCGCTGGAAGCTCAGGAAAAAAGTACCCTTGATTTGCAAAAGGAAGAAATGCGCCTGAGCAACATTCTAAAGTCAAGCGCAAAGGCGTGATAAAAAACGGTCAAAACTGTCCGTTTCCCAAAAAAGTCTTTTGAAAGGAGTAATGATGACACAAGTAAACAAAGCTTTAAAAAATCTTATTGAAGTTGGCAAAGAACACGGCTACCTAACACTTGACGAAATAAACCGTTCGTTAAGCGCAAATTCCAAACATGCCGACGACATAGACGGGTTAATGACTACGCTTGAGGATTTGGGTATATCCGTTGTAGACAGAAAAAAATACAAAGCAGTAACAATGACGGAAAAAGAGGCATACACGGAAGAATGGGTATCAAGTCCTGACGTTTCAAACTCAATAAGAATGTACTTGTCGGAAATGGGTAGAGTACCGCTTTTAACCCGAGACGAGGAGATAACTTTAGCGCGCAACATTAGGGAAAGAGAAAAAGAGTTAAGATGGCTGGTTTTGGAGTCTCCCATAACTATGCGCGAAATACGCTCGTGGGAAGACCTTGTTGAGCAAAACGAAATGACGCCTAAAGAGCTAATGCCCCGGGGCAGAAAAACAACTCATCAACTTTCGGCGATGAGGAAAAAACTTAAAATAGTAGCCAAATTTGTAAAGGCAAATGAAGGCATTATAACAGACAGCGTCAAAAAAATGCTTGATAAAAAGTTAAACGAAAAAACTCGCCGAAGACTTGAGAAAGATGTTGAAAAGAGAAAAAAACTGGTCGTTGCTCAGATAATATCCCTAGACCTAAATCAGGATAAAATAAAACGTTTAACAAACAAGATAAAAAACATCGCTTCCAAAATAAACGAGTGCAGGTACGAACTTTCCAGTTACGAAAAAAAGTTTGGGAAAATAGATACTCTAAAATCTGCGTACGGTAAATACAAAAGAGATAAGATAACGAGGGCGCAGTTTAAAAAACAGATAGGTTATCTGCCTGCAACGATTGGGATGATACTTGAAAACGTTCAGGCAATTGAAGACCGTCAGAAAAGAACAACAAATACCATTCCCATTCCAATTGACGAATTTATGGCATTAAACGACAGAATAACGTTTTTGGAGGATATGATACTTCAAGATAACCTAAAACTTATAAAAGCGAATCTACGGCTTGTGGTATCTATTGCAAAAAAACACGTAAACTCAAACCTTGAACTTTCAGATTTAATCCAGGAAGGCGGATTGGGATTAATGAAGGCGGTAGAAAAATTTGAATACAAAAGGGGATTTAAATTTTCAACTTACGCAACATGGTGGATAAGACAATCCATTAACCGCGCCATAGCAGACCAGGCAAACACTATAAGAATACCTGTCCATATGAAAGAACTGGTATCTAAGTTAACTAAAATAACTAATAAATATCGCCAGGAACACGGCAGAGAACCAACGCTTGAGGAATACAAAAAACATCTTCACATATCCATAGATAAGGTTAAAAATGTAATTAAGATAATGCAGGATCCCATATCCCTTTCAACTCCGATAGGCGATGATGAAGATTCTTCCCTGCAGGATTTTATTGAAGATAAAAGCGGGCTTCCCCCTTCTTCCACCGCGACGGATTTTTTAAGAAAACAGGAAATACAAAAAGTGCTTTCCACTCTTTCGGATCGCGAAGCAAAAATAATAAAACTGCGATTCGGAATAGATTCCGGCTATCCGCGTACTTTGGAGGAAGTGGGTAAAATTTTTAAAGTAACCCGAGAAAGAGTACGTCAAATAGAGGCAAAGGCGATAAGAAAATTACGTCATCCCTCCAGAAGCAGAAGTATGCGCGACTATATGGATTAAACGCTTTGTCTGCTACAGGTATTTTAGACGGGCAGTAATTTACAAAAAAAAACAGGGGTAAAAATAATATTTTTACCCCTGTTTTAATAACGTTCAGTCAGTGCTAATCTTCGTTTTTCATAGAATCTTGCAGAAACTTAGCTACGATATCTTTCGCTCCAAGTCCTAAAGCTATGGCAAATGCCAGTCCCAAAGAGGAAAGTACAATCATTACGCTTTGGTTTATAAGAGACATTTCTATGCCGAGTTGCTCAAGTGCTAAAAGCGCAGCAAAAAGAATAATAATACCCTGAATTATCTTAGCTAAAATTTTACCGCCTTTTAGGTTGTTAACGTCAGCAGAGTTTCTCACCACATCATGTACAAAATTTGCAAATAGCATACCTGCAAAAAGTATTATGATGGATATGATAAGTTTCGGAACGAAATACATAAATCTCTCAAGAAGTGTGGTCATTATATCCAAATTCAAAGCTTTAAAAGCAAGTATGATAAACATCAGCATTATAAGCCAGTAAGCGATGAAAGATATAACGTAGGTAGGCGATTTTCCAAAGCCGACACGCGCCAGTATTTCATTAATGCCTAGCTTTGAAGTAATGTCGTCAAACTTTATTTTCTTAAGCGCTTTTGTAAGTACCGTAGTCACAATCCTTGATAGCATAAGACCAATAAGCAAAAATACCAAAGAAATCAATATACTTGGTACGATAGATATAAACTTTTCCCATAAGTCAACTACCGGTTGAACAAAGGGTTGCCACGTATCTTTTGACATAAAAAACCTCCCTGTAGTATTAGAATGTAACGCTTTAGTTTCCAAACAATGACTAAGCCACATTAAAAGCATCGGCATTACAAAGCGTATTATAGCAAAATTTTTGCTTAACAAGACCAATATATATAGTAGCACAAGTTCAACATACAAGTGCACCGCATTTTAAACACAAGTCTATTATGCTATAATTTTTCTGATTAGTTTGTTTTAGCGCCCGTAGCTCAGTTGGTAGAGCATCCGCCTTTTAAGCGGGAGGTCGAGCGTTCGAGTCGCTCCGGGCGTAGTTAAAAATAAATTGTAGTTTTTCCTTCGGCACATTCGTGCAGGGTTTTAAATTCTTTCCTTATTAATATAATATAATAGATTGTTGTAGCTTGCTATGAAAGCATTAGGATTTGCAATTATGGGACTATTGAAAGAATTAAATAGATTTATAGGCAGGGGGCATCGGGTTGTATTTATTTTCAGCTTGTTAGTGTTTTTATCTGCGGAAGTTTTGTTTTTTTTAAAATTTCAGACCGATTTACTGTTGCGCAATTTGAAAGAGGATTTCAGTGTGATTGTAACTTTGGAGGATAACACACAAAGCGGATCCATTGAAAAAATTGAAAATAAGTTAAAGTCGTTACCTCAGATATACTCTGTAAAATTTTTTTCCAAGAAAAAAAGTTTGGATTTTTTAAAAAACAGCGAGCCCGAATTTTTTGCGCAAATAAAAAATTTAGGCGAAAATCCCATGCCTGCCTACTTTGAATTAAAGCTGTCTGCTTTTGCATTAAGCGATATTAAAGGCTGGGTTGAAAAAAACTTGAAAGGAAAAATAAGCGAAATAAGCCAGGTTCATTATAATTTCCAAAATGCTTTTACGATTTTGCAGGTAAATTTTTACAAAAAATTTTTATGGTTGGTTTTAAGTCTGCTTGCCTTGCTAGTTATATTGCTTGCGGTCGTAGTTGAGTTTTCTGCCGTTAAAAAAGCCGCATTTTCTTTTAAAAAATCCATCGGTTGGATTTTAAGCAGTATCGCAGCATCATTAACAGGCATTTTTTTAATGTGGCTGTGGATTTATCCCATAAATAATTTAAATCCCCAATGGTGGAGTTGGCCCCCTTTGCATTTGCACTTGGTAGTTATATTTTTCTCCGCTGTTTTCGGGTGGACACTATACAGATGGAAAAATACCTACTGATTTTGTTTATTTTTTTTATTTCCATTTTTGGTTTAAACGCCCGTTGCGCTGACACCTCGGGAACTAACCGTAAACTGGAAAGCATTAGGGGTAAAATTGAAAAAAGGCAGCAGGAGTTTAATTTAAACGACAAACTTCAGAAAGGTTTGGAATCTGATTTGGAAAATTTGAACGAAACCAGCGGTGAAACCAAAAAAAAACTTCACTACACAGATTTTCAACTATCTTTGGTGAAAAAAAATATTGGTAACGAAAAACAAAAAAACGATGCTCTAAGTTTTGCTTACGACAGGTGGCATAAGCATCTTGAAAATAATTTTATGCATTATCTCTTTTCAAGCAAGACGTGCAAGGTTTATTTTAAACATTCAAAAACTATTTTAGACCTATTTTTAAAATCCGCTATACATAAAAAATTAGTGTTTTTAAATAAACTAAAAGATGCAGGTTATAAGGTAGAAGAAAATTTAAACCGACTTGAATCTAAAACTTTGGTTTTAGCCGACTCTTTAGAGGATTTAACGTTGCGGGAAGAAAAAACAAATAAAAAACTTCAGGAAAAAAACCAAGAATTGAAAAAAACTTTAAGCAAAAAAGAACGGCTTCGCATTGAAATAGAAAATTTGAATAAAACCGAAAAAGATTTGGTTGCTCTTTTAAAAAAACTACGCAACATATCCGTTAAAAAAACTATCAATTTTGACGGCGCTCCCAAAATTTCCGCTAATTCGCTGAGCTGGCCTGTAAACGGGAAAGTAATAAGCAAATTCGGCAGGCAGACGATATCGTCGCTTGACGTTGAAATAGATAAGGACGGTATTGAAATTCAAACTTCCAAAAATGCAGGTGTTCACCCTGTTGCATCAGGTGTTATAATTTATGCAGGCGCTTTTAAGTCGTATAGGAATGTTGTTATCATAGACCATGGTGATGAATTTTTTAGCATATACGGATTTTTAAATAAAATTTTGGCAAAACAGGCGAGCGTGGTAACTGCCGATGATGTAATAGGCCATGCGGGTAGAAGCATCGAAAATTCTTTGATGTATAAAAAAGTGCCTGTTGATAAAAGCGTATTATATTTTGAGATACGTTCCGGCACAAAAGCGTTAAACCCTTTACAATGGCTTAAATAGTAACTATTTCGGAGGAGAAAAAATGAAAATGAGAAAGAAAATAGCTTTATTTGCAATTATTGCTCTAAGTTGTATATTTTTACACAAAGCATATCCTATTG
>DATKZD010000022.1:0-2699 GCA_035528195.1 Elusimicrobiales bacterium | reverse complement strand
TGATTATACTAGCCGCACAGCACTTTACAGTCTCCCCGACGAAAATGTTTCCTTAAATGGCGTGATTGAGAATTTATACATCCAATTTCAGAGCGACCCGCTTCTTACTTTGGAAGATTTGGTAAATCTATTTAAAAACCTCCGTGAAAAAGGAACAAAAAAAGTAGTGAAAGTAATAATTGTCAAACCCAGTCTCAAAATCCCCGAAATTTCTTCTAACTGGATGTTTGGGGACGTTCAATCCTGTTTTGCTGCACCCGTAAGCGAATTGACAGTAAATCGTAATTTGGAGTTGTTAAAAGTTGAACCTTCCAAAAATCAGGGAGAATCTGCCAAAGTAACAGCGATATTTAATGTTCTTCCCGTAAAAAATCAAACGGTAACGTCCAACTGCCCCAATGCGGATGTTAATGTTCAACTAACAGGCAACGTTGTTACATTGACGGGGTGCGTGGATTTGTCCGCAAAAAAACAACATATTTGCCTTCCCGTAAAAGACGTAAACTATTTTATAGCAAAAGCGGTATCCGATGCGCTGACTGAAGCGGGCATAGCGCATAGTAAAGAGATAGCATTTGATGTTTTGCCCGAAAATTCCTTGCCTGTGGTATCGCATAACAGCGAACCTTTACTTTATACGATTAGGACAGCACTAAAAAAGTCTGATAACTATGTTTTTGACACACTGTTTTTAAAACTTGCTTCGCTAAATGGCGATAGTTTTACCACGTGGCGTCAGGCGGGAAGCGTCATAAAGGAAATAATAAGTAAAAATTACGGCATTGATTTAACTGATAGCGTAATTGTGGGCGGTTCGGGACTTTCCAGATATAATTTGATTACCCCTGCTCAAATGACCGATATTTTGGTTTCCGCTTATCACAATTTTGAAAATTTCGCCGAATTTATTTCCGCTTTACCCGTTGCAAATTATGACGGAACTCTTAAAAATCGTATGCCTGATTTAAAAGGTCAGGTAAGGGCAAAAACAGGAGTTTTAACAGGAGTAACCACACTTGCAGGATACTTAAAAACGGAAGAAGGTGAGATATTTGCCGTTTCAATTTTTATAAACGGACACATTGACCCCAGTGAAAAGTACAGGAAAATACAAGATGATATATGTTTACTGTGCAGATAAACAGAAAAAGATTAAAAAACAAAAAGGAGTTTGAGTTATGTTTGAAAGTAAAGTTTATATAAACCGACGGAAAAAACTAAAAGAAAAAATGAAAAGCGGTATCGCTCTTTTTTTGGGAAACAGCGAAATTCCGTATAACTATCAGGCCAACCCCCACGGTAAATTCAGACAATACAGCAGTTTTTTGTACTTTTTTGGATTGGATTATCCCGATTTAGCCGCTGTTATAGACTTTGATAACGATAAGGAATATATCTTCGGAAATGATGTCGGCATAGAGGATATAATATGGTTTGGTCCGCAAAAAACCATAAAAGAAAAAGCTTTAGGCGTTGGGGTAGAAAATGTTGCTACGTTAAAAGAACTTGAAAGTTTTATTAAAACGGCACAGCAAAAAAACAGTGAAATTCACTTTTTGCCCCAGTACCGCGCAAAAAACAAAATATTTCTTTCTAAATTAACGGGGCTGCCTATAGATTCTTTGGGCGATAACGTATCGCAGGAATTGATAAATGCAATAGTATATCTCCGTTCATATAAAGAACCTTGTGAGATTGAAGAACTGGAAAAAGCTCAAGAAATTGTAAATAAGGTACATTCCTACATAACTAAGACACTCAAACCAAATATGTATGAATATGAAATCGCCGGTGGGATTGAAGGTATCATATATCAAAATAACGGATATTTAGGTTTTCCGTTAATATGTTCGGTACGCGGCGAAGTTTTTCATAACCCATATTACACAAGCAAAATGAAGGAAGGTGATTTACTGCTTGTAGACAGCGGGCCGGAAAGTTCCATGCATTATATTGCAGACATAACGAGAACTTACCCCGTAAGCGGTAAATTTACAAAAAAACAAAAAGAAATTTACGACATTGTTTTAAAAGCCAACATTGAAAGCATAAAAATGTCAAAACCCGGAGTATTTTATAAAGACGTACACAAAAATGCGCACAAAGTTGTTGCGCAGGGTTTACAACAACTGGGAATTATGAAAGGCGATGTGGATAAAGCTGTAGAAGAGGGCGCAAGCGCATTATTTATGCCTCACGGTCTGGGGCATATGATGGGTCTTGACGCTCACGATATAGAAGCTTTGGGCGAAGATAATGTAGGCTATGACAAAGAAACCAAAAGAAGCAACAAATTCGGTCATGCATATTTGCGTCTTGCAAAAAATCTTCAACCCGGCTTTGTGTTAACGGTTGAACCGGGAATTTATTTCGTTCCCGAATTAATTAAAAGATGGCAGGACGAGGGTAAATTTACAGAATTTATCAACTACGATAAATTAAAAGACTATCAGGGTTTCGGCGGTATAAGAATAGAAGATGATATCCTTATTACGAAAGACGGATGTAGAGTTTTAAGTAAATCCATACCTAAAACCACCGAAGAAATTGAAAGTTTAATGGCTAAAAATTAAAACAGAGCCAATAAACAAAATGTTACTTTGTATGCGGTAACGCTCCGCAAATAGAATAAAAACAAATAAAATCCCCCCACACCCCATGTCGTTGAATGAAGACGTGCCATTGACGCTTCACCCTAC
>DATKZD010000021.1:0-2952 GCA_035528195.1 Elusimicrobiales bacterium | reverse complement strand
TCTAGCGATGCAAGTTTCCGTTTCTAGACTGGATGCCTGACTACAGCATTCAGGCATGACACATTCTTTTATGTTTTTACTTTTCCCACCTCCAAAATTAATTTATCTAATTATTTTACCATTACTATTATAGTATAACTTCCCCCAAATCTCTATGGGTAGTTTTTTATGAAACATTTAAACAAAAAAAAACATGTCATCCTCGCATCGGCGGGAAACCAGTAAAAGGAATTTTCCTTACTATACTGGCTCCCCGCTTACGGCAAGGACAAGACTGGATTCCCATAGTTCGCCCTTCGACAAGCTCAGGATAAACTTTTCCCTCCGTCAAGCTTCACTATGAGAATGACATAGGGTTTTGAAAATTTTTTAAATCCCCCTCATTTTTCCCTACATAAATCCCCCCTAGCCCTCCGTCCTGTGTTTTAAGAGGTTTTCAAAAACATATAATTCAATATATGTTTTTGCCTTAAAAAAGGGGGGCATTAAAGAAGACAAAGGGGAGTTAAAGCGGGAATTGTAACCGTCAAACAATTCAAAAAACCTGTCTTAAAAAACTATAATGTAGTAATGGAAAAGGTACTATTGGTAAGAACAGATAGGATAGGCGATGTGGTACTCACTACGCCTGCGATAGAACTGCTTAAAAAAAACCGTCCCGATGTTTCTATATCCGTGCTGGTTTCGCAATACACAAAAGACGTTTTGAAAAATAACCCCCATATAGACGAAATAATTACCGTCAAACCCCTATTTAAGCAAGTCAAAGAATTAAAACAAAAAAAATTTGATTGCTGCATACTTTTTTTTGTGGAACCTAAAGCGGCGCTATCGGTTTTTTTAGCAGGGATACCTAAACGCATAGGGCCTGCAAGTAAAATATGGTCGCTGTTTTTAAATAAGATGATATTTCAACACCGCTCTAAAATTATGAAACACGAAGCGGATTTTAATATAGAACTTTTAGCGCCACTTGGAATAAAGCCCGAGATAAAAACTCCCCCCGCAAATGCCAAAGTGTTTGTGTCCGATGCCGCAAACGAAAAAGCGCGCAATTTTCTGCTAAAACATTACGGCATAAAAAATACCGATACGCTAATTTGCATTCACCCCGGTTCTAAGGGCTCTGCGAAAAATTGGCCTGCATCTCATTTTGCCGAACTGGCAGACAAAATAATTGACCAATACTCTGACGTAAAAGTACTTTTATCAGGAAATAACTCCGAACAAAAACTACTCGATGAAATATCGTCGCGAACGGAAAATAAACCTTTCGCGCTAAACACTCCGCTTTCTTTGGAAGATTTTATAGGGATTTTAAATCAGACAAAAATAGTCGTAACAAATTCCACAGGGCCATTGCACATTGCAGCAGCTCTCGGCAAAAAAACACTCTCTTTTTTTCCTATGATAAAAGGAAGTACCCCACAAAGATGGGGTCCTTATGGACAGGGGCATATTGTTTTAACTCCTCACGAAAAAGAATGCCCGAAGTGTAAAACGCAAAACGGTTGTATGGATTTGATAAGTAGTGAAGAAGCATTTAAATCTTTTCAAAAGTTGGTTACACAATGAAAATAATACACCTTGCAGACGAAATATGGGACAGCGGCCTTACCGATTACGCCATTAGTATCGCCACAGCCCAAAAAAAAGCGGGGCAAAAAGTTTATTTTGCCGCTTTGAAAAATTATTACGCTTATCAAAAAGCTCAGGTACTTGGATTAGACGTACTGGATATTCCAAAAGGGCCTTCAAGGTTCGCATCGCTTTCAAATGCAATAAAATCCATAAATCCAAACGTACTAAACGCACATACGGGTTCCACCCACACGCTTGCGATAATAGCTTCCAAAATTAGCGGATGCGAACCTGCCGTAATACGCACACGCGCAGATGCCCGCCCTGTAACAAAAAAACTTTTTGCAAACATACTATGGAACAATACCGACGGTTTTGTAGCGGCAAACAACCGCATATTACTTCAGTTTCAAAAAATAATCGGAAATAAAATACCGTCTACGTTCATCCCGCAGGGACTTATAACTGCCGCTCCCCCGCAAAACCAACAACCCGACTACAACACAATAGGAATAATATCGCGCCTTGACCCCGTTAAAGGACATAAAATTGTAATAGAAGCTTTGCCCTACATTAAGGAAGAATTTCCCAACATACTTATTAAAGCAGCAGGAAAGGAAGAAAATACTTCCGCAGAAGAATTGCTAAATTACGCAAAAAAACTAAACGTGGCCGAGCATCTGCGTTTTGAAGGTTTTGTGGAAGATAAATACGAATTTATGCAAAGCTGTGCCTTTGGCATTATCCCTTCAACGGCGTCTGAGGCGGTTTCAAGAGCGGCGATGGAATGGCTCAGTCAGGGAAAACCCGTTATAGCATCAAATGTCGGCGGGTTAAGTGATATAATAACGGGCGAAACGGGTATTTTGATTGAACCCGAAAATCCTAAAAAACTTGCAAACGCTATTATAGAGCTTATCGGAGATAGAGAAAGACTGGAAAAAATGGCAAGTGCGGCGCGGAAACATTTTTTGGAAAATTTCACTTCCGAAATAAGCCAGCGTAAAACTGACGAGTTTTACAACGAAGTAATATCTAATAAGTTTAAGAGGTAATAAAACTATGGATTTAAGTCTTGTTATAACGGCAAAAAACGAGGAGAAAGATCTTCCTTCGTGTTTAGACAGCGTAAAAGATTTAGCCTCGGAAATTATATTCGTAGACGATAATTCCACCGACAAAACCAGAGAAATTGCAGAAAAATACAATGCTAAAATTTTCATTCGTACTTTTGATAATTACTCAAACCAAAAAAATTATGCTTTAAAACAGGCATCAGGTAAATGGATACTTCATTTGGATCCCGACGAAAAACTAACCCCCGAACTTGCGCGCGAAATAAAGCAGGTAATATCCGACGCCAATCAAACA
>DATKZD010000020.1:0-2630 GCA_035528195.1 Elusimicrobiales bacterium | reverse complement strand
CATATGGTTTGTTAGAAAATTGGTGATTTTGTTTTTTGTTTCTTCTGTTAAATTGTTTGCAATATCTAGTTTTTTATATATTATGTTATCCATTTATATCTCCGTTAAACTAAGATTTTTGAGTATAGATTTAATTCAGTAAGTTTTTTTTGCTAATAATCGGCTGCGGTTTCGCCGATTTATATGTTTAGTTTAGTTATAGGATAACAAATTAGATTAGATATATCAAAAAAAATACTGCTTCCTTCGTTATTTAATTATTTGACTTGTACAACGCCTAGCACCAAACTAAAATAAATCAATTTTCATAATAAGAAAAGGATTCTAATAAAGCGTTCTTGCATAGCAATTGAACAATAGACAGTAGAACAGTAAAAAAACAAAAGCCCAATTGCGATATAATGTTCTACTGTTCAAACGCTCAAAAATATATACGGAGGGGGGGTAAAAAAGATAAAATGTTATAGAATAATAATTTTGTGTCGGGAGCGTGAATGCTTATGAAATCTTCTTCAAAGGAAAATCAAAAAAATATGTCAAAAAATGCAAAACCTCATCTTAAAATGACGGTGGCAGACCATGCGGGCAGCGAGCTTGGAAGTATGGAAATTGAACTCTACCCGAATATTGCTCCAAAACATGTTGAGCGGATTACAAAGCTTGCAAAAGAAGGTTTTTACAACGGGCTTAAATTCCATAGAGTTATTGAAGGGTTTATGGTTCAAACAGGTTGCCCCGATGGTACAGGTATGGGGGGCAGTAAATATCCCGATTTAGAAGCCGAGTTTAACGATACACCTCACGAGAAGGGAATTATGTCAATGGCTCGGGCGGCGAACCCAAACAGCGCCAACTCCCAGTTTTTTATAATGCTTGCCAAATCGTCGCATTTAGACGGAGAATATACCGCTTTTGGAAAAGTAATTGACGGAATAGATTTTTTAGATAAAATCAAACGGGGTAATTCTGCCTCAAACGGAACTGTTACCGATCCCTCCATAATTAAAACTTTGGAAGTGAAGTAACGATACTTGAAAGATTATAAGGAATTCCAATATGGATAAAATTATCTCAAGTTGCGGACTTATGTGCAGAGAGTGTCCTGCGTATTTGGCGCATAAAACAAACGATAATAAAAAACGGGAAGAAACAGCAAAGGTGTGGTCGGAAATGTATAAGGCGGACATAAAACCCGAAGATATAAACTGTACGGGATGCATGTCCGATACGGAAGTATTATTTAGCCACTGCAAAGTGTGTGAAATAAGAAAATGCGCCAAGTTAAAGGAACTAAAAAATTGTGCCCATTGCGTAGAATATCCCTGCCAAAGACTTAACGAACTTTTTAAAATGGTTCCTGCAGCAAAAGAAAATTTAGACCATATTAAAAAAGGTATATAGGATAAGAGGAAAAGTTAAAGTATTCTGCGCCAAAGCTATGCAATAGCTTGGAGCGCATAGTTTGGCGTAGCACGATAGTCTTTATGTAAATGAATTTTTTTTAAAAAAGTACTAAACTTTGAGTAAGTTTAAATTTTGATACAAACGAGGAACAACAATGACTAAAATGCTCTTATTAGGGGATGAAGCTGTTGCGCGCGGAGCCATAGATGCAGGAATAGGCGGTATGTTTGGTTATCCGGGTACGCCTTCTACGGAAATATTTGAATACGCCGAAAAATATAACGAAAAAGTACAGGAGTTTTCAGCCAAATGGTCAGGTAACGAAAAAGTTGCCTACGAGGAAGCTTTGGGTATGAGTTACACAGGCAAGCGAGCGATGGTAACAATGAAATGCGTAGGTTTAAACGTCGCCGCCGATCCTTTTATAAGTTCAAATATAGTCAAAATTAACGGCGGATTTGTTGCCGCCGTAGCTGACGATCCCGGTATGCATTCGTCCCAAAACGAACAGGATGCCAGATATCTAGCGGAATTTGCAAGAATCGTATGCTACGAACCTTCCGACCAGCAGGAATGTTACGATATGACAAGAGAAGCATTTGAACTTTCAGAAAAATATAATATTCCGACTTTAGTAAGACTGGTTACAAGAATTGCGCATGCTAGAGCTCCCGTAGAAACCGCCCCTGCCGATAAATACAGGCAGGAAGTTAAACTTCCCGATGATCCTGCTCATAACTGGATAGTTTTGCCTGCTAATGCCAGAAAACTTTTTGTTTCGTTATTAGAAAAAAGAAAAAAACTAATAGAGTATTCGTCGCAGTGCAAATGGAATTTTATAAAACGCACTAAAGATAAAAAATACGCAGACAAAGGCGTAATTGCCTGCGGTACGGGTTACAATTACATAAGAGAAGCATTTTCTTTGCTTAACGTTGAAATTGATGTGTTAAAAATAGGTTTTAACCCTTTGCCCGAAAAACTGATAAAAGAATTTTTGAAAGACAAAAAAGAAGTTTTACTTTTAGAAGACGGTTTCCCTTTTGTTGAAGAAAAATTGCTTGGAATAATTGGTAAAGGCCCCGTTATAAAGGGGAGATTATCGGGCACCGTAACCGAAACGGGCGAATTAAATCCTGACGTCGTTATAGAGGCATTGACGAAATTTTTACCCGAAGTTAAAGCTGAAAAACATTCAGTAAATAAAACAGAAATTCCGGGACGCC
>DATKZD010000019.1:0-4650 GCA_035528195.1 Elusimicrobiales bacterium | reverse complement strand
TAGTTCCGCTACCAAAGCCGCCAACGGACTGCGTTCCGTTTTAGTAAACGTTATATGTCCGTGTATTTTTTGCCCTTTAAATCTATCTACAAGATATGTGAGTCCGTTTGATTCCACGTCTAGGTAAGGAGTGTCTATTTGATAGGGATCGCCCGTTACCACAACTTTTGTGCCTTGTCCCGCACGGCTTAGAATTGTTTTTATTTCGTGAGGAGAGAGGTTTTGAGCATCGTCTACAATCATATATTGTTTCGGAAGACTTCTTCCTCTTATATGGGTAACCGAAGCTATTTCCACTTTCCCCGTATCAATTAAATACTCGGAAAGTTTTGTTGTTTCATCGGTATGTTTTCTCTCAGCCAAAAATTCTAGATTGTCGTAAATTGCACCCATCCATACGTCAAGTTTTTCTTCTTTCGTTCCCGGTAGAAAACCGATATCCCTACCCACGGGTACGACGCTTCTGCATACTATAAGTCTGCGGTAGGCGTTTTCTTCAACTGCTTTTTGAAGTCCCGTTGCAATTGATATTAATGTCTTGCCGGTTCCGGCTCTACCTACCAAAGTAACCAAGCTCAACGAATCGTCCAATAGCAATTCCATTGCAAAACGCTGTTCTTTGTTTAGCGGTTTTATTCCCCAGCACACGGGTTCCGAATGCATAATGGGTTTGATAATAGTTCCCTGACTGCTTACTCTTCCAAGCGCAGATTTTTTTTCATTTATTTTTGATTTGAGTATCACAAACTGGTTGGGAAAATACTTGCCTTTTTCAATTTCAAGCTGTTTATCTTTATAGAAATTATCTATTGCACTTTCATCGGTTTCAAATTCCGATATGCCGGTATAGAGTTCCGATACTTTTATTTTATCCGCTCTGTAATCCTGAGCCTCTATCCCCATAGCTTCGGCTTTTAAGCGTAGGTTGGTATCTTTTGAAACCACTATCACTTGTTGTTTTTCTTTGTGCTTATAGTGGTATGCGGTATTTAATATGCGGTTATCGGCCTGTCTTAAGATAATTTGTTTTGGTAAAACGCGTTCTAAATCCAAAACTACTTTAATCACACCGCCTTTGTCAGTTTTAACCCCCCTGCTTAAGTTTCCTTTTTCCCTAAACTCATCAAGTTTACGCGAAACAAGGCGCGCCGATTTACCAAGTTCGTCGGGCTGAGTTTTAAAATTGTCCAATTCTTCTATAATGACTATTGGAATTATTACTATATTATCGGCAAATTCCGTTAGGCAGTTAATGTCGTGTAGGAGTACGTTTGTATCCAGGATAAATGTTTTTTGCATGTGTTCCCTCTGCTCTTGAAGTATCTAACCCATTATATAATTAAAATTTTGGGCTTTACCAACTAAAAAGGCGAGCCCCAAACCACGTAAGGTTTAGGACATAATCCTAAACCCATTTAGGATATTGTATAAGAGCCTGAAACAAGTTCAGGGCGACATAAAGCATTGGTCTGGGGCTCCTACATCCCGCTCGGGGAGTGTAGTGAAAATTTTATGCGCTATAAAAAAACAGACGCAACTTTTTGAGCCATGTGAGGTACTTAAATAATCAATCGCCTGCGTGTCGCTGAAAGGACACTCAAACCGTTAAGTTTCACATGAATTTATGGCATAAACCACAAACACTTTACCCGTATGGGGGTAAATCTCAATTAACCCTATTTAACCAAATTGACAGTTTTGTTGCAATGTGAAGTGTTTTAAGTAAAAAGTTTACCCGAAACTCATTGAAAGGGACGTCTCAAATTGATATATTATTAAACCTGGGCAAATTTTAGAATTTTAAGGAAAGTTTTATGACGCAAAAAACGTGGTTACCATCACAAAAAGAAATAGAAGCATCAAGAAAATGGCATTCGGTAGATGCCTCAAGCAAACCTTTGGGTCGGCTGGCTACACAAATAGCGGTTTACCTAATGGGCAAGCATAAGAAAATTTACACCCCGTCTTTTGACTGCGGTGATTTTGTAGTAGTTACAAATGCTTCAAAAATTAAGCTAACCGGCGCAAAAGCGGAGCAAAAATTTTACTTTAGGCATTCGGGTTATGCAGGCGGGGCAAAAGTCATTCCTTTTCAAAGGCAAATGTCTAAGGATCCCACAAAGGTTATCCATTTAGCAGTCAAAAGAATGCTTGGTGTTAATAGGCTTCGCGCAAAAAGACTAAAAAGACTTAAAGTTTTTGCAGGCGAACAATCGCAATTTTTACAGACTAAAAAAACTGAATCTAAAAAAGAAGTAAAGTAAGGTAATTTAAAATGGAAGAAAATATAAAAAATAAACAAACCGGAAGACGTAAAACTTCCGTAGCAACGGTTAAAATCACCGATGGCAGCGGAAGGGTAACAGTTAACTCTAAACCTGCAGACGATTTTTTTAAGGGTTGCGATAGATTTAAGCATATGGCGCTTTCCGCCATAAACGCTATAGAGGGTTCAATAAAACACGACTTTGCCATAAAGGTAAAGGGAAGCGGCCCCTCAAGCCAGGCGGGCGCAATACGCCACGCAACGGCGCGCACACTTGCTAACTTTAGCTTGGAAAACAGAAAAATTTTAAAGAAAAAAGGTTTTTTAACTAGAGATTCCAGAGAAGTGGAACGCAAAAAATACGGACTTAAAGGGGCTAGGGGAAAGTTCCAGTTCTCAAAGCGTTAAATTTACGCTTTATATTTACTGCAAAAAGGGAGAGCATAAAGCTCTCCCTTTTTTTTAAATCTCCCCTGTATTTCCTTGTCTGGTTCCCCGCCTGTCCTAAGCGACCTGTGGTGAGCGTAGTCCTAAGTGACTTGTGGAGGACGTAGTCCTAAGCGACCTGTGGTGAGTGAAATCGAACCAAATCGAAGGGCTGATGCGCACAGCGGTTCGCAGTGACATAGCGGCGTGCAGGAATGGTAATACGGGTTAGAAAGGATTTTTGTTTAAGCAAAGTTTAAATTTGTTCTTCTTTTTGTTCCTCTTTAAATTTCTGCCATCGGTTTTTGGAGGGAATTTTTATGGATTTTTCTTTCCTCATACACCAAAGAAGCTTATTCCTCATATTTTCGTAAGTATTTGCAAATTCAAAAGAGTAAAAAACCTCGTTTGCGTATAGCATATTATCTGCAATGGCTATACGGTAAATTGAATCTTCCCTTAGAGGTTTCCCGTCTATGTATATTTCCAAAATTTTCTCTCCCGGATTTTTTGCAGGGTCAAAGTAAATTTGCAAACCTGAAACCTGAAACATTTTATCGGGAGTTAAAAGATTTTTTTCCAAAAGTTGCTTCAAGTCTACGCCTTTTACTTTTACCATTATTACGCTGGCGTCGTAGGGAAGTATTTCGTATAAATTTCTGTGGGTAATTTCCCCCTGTTTTATTTCGCCTTTTAAATTATCCGAATCTAAAATTACAGCAGACACTTTTGCCCATCTACGCAGGCAGTCGCATACCCAACTACCCAAGTCAGACTCTCCGTCGCCATGCGATAATGTTTCTTCGGAAAAAGCTATTTTTTTATTGTAGACTGCATCGGTTTTCCGCCTTAGAGAATTTACGAAATTTAAAACTGTAGCATCCTGCTTGAATTTAGACGAATCCAAGTCAATTAGTTTATAGTTAAACCCGGCAAGTTTGCCCGTAAACGCATTAAGCTCTAACTCCAGCCTGCCCGCTTTCCTAAGTCCCGTACCGGATTGGACTATAAGTGTTCTCCCTATTTTAAGCGGCGTTTGCATATATGTATCATTTCCGCCTGAAATAATTAGGTCTATTCCCTCTACCTGCCTTGCAAGCAGTTTGCAATCGTTTGCGGAAGACACTTTGTCGGAACCAATACCCATTTGCGCCAAAGCAATAATAAAATTTGCCCCCTGTTTTTTAAGCTCCTTAACAGCATTGGAAGCGGTAGATATTTCTTCTTTTAACTCAATGGTTTTTAGTTTACGGCGTAAAATATTTGTATTTAGATACCTTCCCGTTAAACCGAATATGCCCACTTTTGTATCGCCAAATTCTCTTATTACGTAAGGTAAAACAAAATCCGCATTTTTTGAAGTTCCTTTTTTATGTACGTTTGCACCCAAAACTTTAAACTTTGCCTGCTTAAGTATCGTTTCAAGCGATTGCTCCCCGAAATAAAAATCCATACTGCCTATGGCGCTTGCATCCACTTTGACCATGTTCATCAGCTCAACGGAGGAACGCCCCTGTTGGTATACTCCTTCGGGGGTACCCAAAAACCAATTACCCGCAGACAACAAAAGATACGGATGCCTTTCCTGACTTAGAATATTTTTTAATACCGCATATCCTCCCACGGGAGCATTGCCGCCATTTTGTCTTGCCCAGTAAAATCCGCGCATATCTCCTATATGATATACGGTAACTGTGGTTTTTCTAGCGCATCCAAAAAATATAAAAGTACCGATTAAAATTAAAAAAGCTTTTTTCATTTTGAGAAACCTCAGTTTGAAACGAACCCGTTTTATATAGAAGTATCAGTTTTCAGATGATGGTTTTTAGTTTCCATAATTGATATTTTACTAAAATAGTCTTCGCAGTTTGTGATTGTACGTGTATAATATAAAGTAGCAGTATCGGAGTGCGGCGAAAATTAGTATTAAAGGAAAAACTTAAAAATTGCAAAACAAT
>DATKZD010000018.1:0-2133 GCA_035528195.1 Elusimicrobiales bacterium | reverse complement strand
TGTCAAGGACTTTTAATTCCCACTCTGAAGCTCCAATTTCATAATTAATATACTGTATGGCTTCATTTAACTTTTCCATTTTCGCTTCTATGTTCATTAACTTTTCCGGTTCTGTATAACTGTTTAGAAGTTGTGAAGTTTCTGCTTTTGTGCCAAATTCTGTGTAGTTTTCTGCATACAATAAGGAAGGGGCTAATGCGCTTATACTAAATAAAAACGCAACAGCTATGTTTAGTAGTTTTGTTTTGTTTTTCATGTTTTTTTCTCCTATGTTTTTTTATTGTCGTTCACACCCAATATGTCGTTGCGAGATTACTTCTTGCTGTTCTTATGAAGCAATCTGTCAGGGTAAGTAATGATGACAACGCAACTAAAAATATCCTTACCTTGATAGATTGCCGCAGTCACTTCGCTCCTTCGTAATGACATGGTAGAAACCGAACTGCAACCGCTTTTACCAAAGACGCATTTTTCAGCTTCTGTTTGGCTCTAATTTTTTTCAGTTCAATTTCTCTTTATGTGTAAAGTATAGCAAACCCACATAGTTTGTCAAATTTAATGGGGTATTTAAATGCGTTTCTGCCAATAATTTCTCTCTTATTCACTATTTTGGTTTTTATGGTGGGCTATGTTTTTAAACGCTTTCCAAAAGAAAACTATTATCCCGCCCAGAACGTATAAGGAAAATACTAAAAATATTGCATCTTGCGGATACCTTATTATTAAAAATATAAAAGCAACGGGGAGGAATACAGCTCTGATAGTTTTTGGTTTTAAAATACTCTGATACTTAAATGCTGCATAAGGTATGTTGGATATCATTAAAAATCCGAGTCCGAGCATAATAAACGGAATTGAATTATATATAAAGGGCATTTGTTTCATTACTATTGCAATGCTGCGTTTATCCGTATCAAGTTCAAAAAAACTATACGCTATAACAAAAGATGCCAGTATTCCCGCTGCCGCCGGAATTGGAAGCCCTGTGAAAGCATTTTTATTTTCGGTTTCTTCTTTACTTGCTACGTTAAATCTGGCAAGACGCAAAGCGCCGCACAGAGCGTAGATAAAAACTACGGGGTATCCCCAAAATCCGTAATCTTTTAAGTGAAACAAATACATAATATATGCCGGAGCAAGACCGAAAGAGAGAAAATCTGCAAGCGAATCCATCTCTACGCCAAATTTGCTTTCGCCGTGGACAAGGCGCGCTATGCGTCCGTCCAGTATGTCCATAATCATTGCAAGTATAATGAACCAGCCTGCTAAAGAAAAATTTTTATCTATCGCAAGCATTATTGCAAAGAAACCAAACGCAATGTTAGCTATCGTAAAAAGAGAAGGCAGTGTAATTGCCGTAGTTTTTTTAACTTTTTCTATGTTTAGTTTTGCCATAAGCCGATTAAGGTGAGTCCCCCCTGAACTTTTTGTCCCTCTTTGATAAGTATTCTGACTTTACCTGCAGGTAGATACAATGCAACTTGCGAACCGAAAAAAATTATTCCTACATCTTGTGCGGTGTTGACATCATCGCCTTCTTTGACCCAACAGCGTATTCTACGCGCAATTGCGCCGGTAATTTGTTCTACACCGACCGAGTATTTTTCATTTGCAAGCTGTATTAAATTGCGTTCGTTGTTTTTTGCATCGTCGTTGCTTGCAAAAGCAAATTTCCCTTTCGTGTATTTGACGGTTTCCACTTTAGCTTTTACAGGCGAGCGTTGCACATGTACGTCAAAGACGGATAAAAAAATGCGTACTACTAAAATGTTGGGGTCGCCTTCGGTTTTTATTGATAGAACCCGTCCGTCGGCGGGCGAAACTATTTCATCGGGTTTAAAGGTATCTTCCCTTTTGGGATTTCTAAAAAAGAAAATGCAAAAAGCTACCAACATTGCAAATAGTGCCGTTAGAATGAAAAAACTTTTATGGAAAAGTAGGGAGGCAAGTATTGTTAGAAGCGTTATTAATAAAACACATCGGACAATCTTTCTACCTTCTGCAGGTAAATTTCCCGTGCCTTCTAATATGGCGGATATTGCTCGTTTTAAGTCTTTCATAATTTACGTGGGCTAGGGGGGAGTTGAACCCCCACGGCCTTGCGGCCAACGGATTTTAAGTCCGTAGCGTCTA
>DATKZD010000017.1:0-2316 GCA_035528195.1 Elusimicrobiales bacterium | reverse complement strand
TCTACGGGATACAGGGAATTTTTAAAACCTTTTGCAGGTAAAATAGAAATTATAAAAGGCGACTTGCGAAAACCTAAAGACGTTGCAAAAGCAGTTAAAAACGTGACTTTTATAAGCCATCAGGCGGCGTTGCGTTCGGTTCCGCGTTCGGTGGATAATCCGCGTCTTTCAAATAAAGTAAATGTAGAAGGTACCTTAAATCTTTTGGTGGAAGCAAAAAAAGCCGGAGTTAAAAAATTGGTTTATGCTTCTTCAAGTTCTACTTACGGAGATTGCAAAAAATTCCCGCAAAAAGAATTTTTTGCTCCTAATCCGCTCTCTCCCTATGCGGTAAGTAAACTGGCGGCGGAAAAATACTGTTTGGTATGGGCGAAAAATTTCGGACTGCCTGCGGTAGCGCTTCGTTATTTTAACGTGTTCGGCCCAAGGCAAAGTCCGTATTCCAAGTATTCCGCTGTAATACCCATATTTATAAATCAGATTAAAAAAAACAAATCTTTGACTATACATTCAAACGGCAGGCAGGCGCGCGATTTTACATACATTGCAAACGTAGTATCGGCTAACATAAAGGCAATGCTTAGTAATGTTTCGGGCGAAGTGTTAAACATTGCCTGCAACAGACCTCACTCCATATTAGAAATTACAAAATTGCTGGAAAAATTTTCGGGCAAAAAACTTAAATTAAAATTCCAACCCAAACGTACCGGAGATATCGCAAACAGCCGTGCCGATATTTCCAAAGCCAAAAAACTAATTAAATATAAAGTTCTTGTGGGTTTTGAAGCAGGACTTATGAAAACATGGGATTACTTTAACCGTTAAAATTTGCTCTTTTGGCTTTAAACTTTGTTATACCCTCGTTCGGATACATGGGGGATAAACCCCCGCGTGGTATACCTCACTCGGGTATGCCTAGTTTAAAACCAAAATTTTTAAATTTTAGAAATAACAGTACGTTAAAATTTGCTCTTTTGGCTTTAAACTTTGTTATACCCTCGTTCGGACTCAAAAAAGCCGAAAAGTAAAAAATAAACTCTCGCGCGTAAAGTATTAAAGGATAAGATTAAGGATAAGCAATAAGTATTGTATCCCCCTCGATTAATACTTATAACTCATAACCGAGGGGGATTTCTGCACCCTTTGTCTCTCTTATCAGAGAGCGGTGAGGGAGTGCATTTTAAATTTACCTTATGCTCACCTGCTCCCCTAATAAATTCACTATCTTTAGCACTCCAGTAAACTAATAGGGTTTATATCTAACACTGCAGAAAGAGCGCAAAGCGTTCTAACAGAAATGCCCCCTACGCCCTGTTCTATTTTCTCTAAAGCAGAGACAGATATATAAGATTTTTTAGCTACGTAAGCTTGCGTAAGTTTAAGTTTCATTCTCTTGGCTTTAATAATAACTGCCATATCACTCACTACGGGTATGTATTTTTTAAATAATTTATCCTTTTTTGCTGTCATCATTCCCTCGCTTGAAATTACTCCCCCCCTTTAACCCTTCGACTACGCTCACCACAAGTCACTCAGGGCAGGCAAAGGGGGTCGAAAAAATATGTATATTTTTTCGGGGGGATTTTATACTCCGACCCAACTTGTAGGAGCATGGGTCGGAGGTATTCACCCCTGTCTCTCCCAGAGTTATAGGAGAGATTTTTCGGCTCCCTATTTTCCTTTCCCTACTCTATATTCCCCTCGGGGAGCTGTCTGAAATTTCCAAAAACAAAAAACGTTTCAACCTTATTATAATAGTATATATATCACCTGTCAATAGATGATATAGTTACTTATTATGCTCTTTGTTATTTCCTTTAATCTATTGAGGGATGATTTTATGGACAGGATTTATAAACAGATAGGTAGAAACATCAAAACTCTAAGGAAAAATTTGGGGCTTACTCAAGAAAAAGTCGCAGAACGCTGCAATATAGATGCTTCGTTCTTCGGACAGGTAGAAAGAGGCGCTACTGTCCCTAGCATAAATACTTTAGTTAAAATTTCAAAAGTTTTTCGCACAATACCAAAGAATTTATTTCCGGGTGAGACGGATGAAACCGAAGACAATTATATACAAGCTGTAAAAGTATTGATGGAAGGTCTAAATAAATCGGACAAAGAATTAGTAGTAACCAACATAAGAACGCTCTGCAAACGCCTCAAAAAATAAAAACCACCTACACTCTCTCTAAACATTTAACTCCCCCTTGACTCCTTATAGCCCTTCGACAAGCTCAGGACAGGCTTCCCTCTTGTTAAAGAGGGGTTGGGGTGATTTATATGAGGATAAAGAGGGGGAAGGGGGATTAAAAA
>DATKZD010000016.1:0-10740 GCA_035528195.1 Elusimicrobiales bacterium | reverse complement strand
TGAAAAAATCGGCGGACAAAAAGCCAAACCCACTAATTAACTTACCCTGATGGATTGCTTCGCAAGCTATAGCAAGGAGCTTACTCGCAACGACACGTATGGGGGGCTTGCCTCGTATCTCCTCTTTATAGAATTTGGTTTTTTATTTATGTAATATGATAACGTATACATCAGTATACGGCGTATCTGCGTTGGGGTTTTTAGTTGGCGTTTCAATAGCGGAGCCGTTTTTGATTTGTTATTATTAAAATTTGTTACTATTAACTTATAGATTTCATTTGCTTAAAAGGAACGGACTTATGGGAACAAGATTTACTGACAGGGCGCAGAAAGTAATAATGATTGCGCAGGAAGAGGCAAAACGCTTAAATCACGATTACGTGGGAACGGAGCACATATTGTTGGGGCTGGTTTCTTTGGGAGAAGGCGTTGCCGCTCAGGTTTTAAACAATGTCGGAGTAAGTTTTAGGCATATCAGAGCCGAGATAGAAAAAATGGTAGGCGTCGGCGACAATATGATGTTGCTTGGCGAAATTCCCTTTACCCCCCGCGCCAAAAAAGTTTTGGAGTTTGCGGTAGAAGAAGCCCAGCATATGGGACATTCCTACATAGGCACAGAACATATTTTGCTCGGTCTTATAAGGGAAGAAGAGGGAGTAGCTGCAAGAGTGCTGGAAAATCTCGGAATGAAACTGGACAGCGTAAGAAAAGCCGTATTGGAACTTATAGGTGAAACACCCCCGCAGGCAAGAAAAAAAGATTCTTCAAAACGAGGCGGACAGGAAGATGAGGAGGAGGAAACACAAGCCGTTTCGTCTGCGAGCGCTAAAAAATCCAAAACTCCTACACTTGACGAGTTTGCAAGAGATTTAACACGAATGGCGGCAGAAAAAAAATTAGACCCCGTAATAGGCAGAGACGTAGAAATAGAACGTCTTATGCAGATAATTGCGCGCCGCACAAAAAACAATCCCGTTTTAATAGGGGAACCCGGGGTGGGTAAAACTGCAATAGTAGAACGTCTTGCGCAAAAAATAGTTTCCAACGAAGTTTCGGATATGCTTTCCGGCAAGCGTCTTTTGTCGTTGGATTTGGCTTCTATCGTAGCAGGTACGAAATACAGAGGTGAATTTGAACAGAGACTTAAAACCATACTTGAAGAAATCCGCAAAGCAAAAAATCAGATAATACTTTTTATTGACGAACTTCATACGGTGGTGGGAGCCGGTGCCGCCGAAGGCGCAATAGATGCCTTCAATATGTTAAAACCGCCGCTTGCCAGAGGCGAACTTCAGTGCATAGGCGCCACTACTTTTGACGAATACAGAAAACATATAGAACACGACCCCGCTTTAGAGCGACGTTTTCAGCCAATTGTTGTAGACCCTCCTACGGTAGAAGAATCCATTGAGATTTTACACGGACTTAAAGGAAAATACGAAGAGCACCACAACGTCAAATTTACCGATGAATCCCTGATAGCTGCAGCTACTATTTCGGATAAATATATAACCGACCGAGCTTTGCCCGATAAAGCAATAGACTTACTTGACGAAGCAGGTTCGCGTTCTAGATTGAAAATTTCAACGGCTCCACCCATACTGAAAGAAAAAAGCATAAAAATAGAAGCTGCGATGAAAGAAAAAAACGAAGCTATCGCATCGCAGGAATACGAACGCGCCGCAAAAGCAAGGGATAAAGAAAAACAGCTTAAAAAATCGGTTGAGATTGAACGCAGAAAATGGCAACAGGAACAAAGTAAAGTTATTCCCACGGTAACTGAAGAAGACATTGCGGTTGTCGCAAGCAGATGGACGGGAATACCCGTTACCAAATTAACCGAGGGCGAAACGGAAAAATTAGCTAATATGGAACGCTACCTGCACGAACGCATTATCGGGCAGGAAGAAGCGGTAACTGCCGTATCAAAAGCAATAAGAAGAAGCAGAACGGGGCTTAAAGATCCCAAACGCCCTATCGGCGGATTTTTATTTTTGGGTCCTACAGGTGTGGGTAAAACGGAACTTGCAAGAGTTTTGGCAGAGTTTTTATTCGGCAACGAAGAAGCGATGGTAAGAGTAGATATGTCTGAGTATATGGAAAAATTTGCCGTATCTAGACTTATCGGCGCTCCTCCGGGTTACGTAGGCTACGAAGAAGGCGGACAACTTACTGAGATAGTTAGGAGAAAACCCTATTCGGTAGTAGTTTTAGACGAAATAGAAAAAGCGCATCCGGACATTTTTAACATTTTACTTCAGGTGTTAGACGAGGGAACCCTAAGCGACAATCTAGGACATAAAGTAAGTTTTAAAAACTCAATAGTCATTATGACGTCAAATGTCGGAGCGCGGCTTATATCCAAAGGAAAATCTTTGGGATTTGTGGCGCAGGATCAGGAAGAACGCAATTACACTAAAATGAAAGACACCGTTATGGACGAAGTCAGAAGGATATTTAATCCGGAATTTATCAACCGCGTTGACGAAATAATGGTGTTTCATCCCCTAAATGAAGAGCATATGGTTCATATCCTGGAACTTATGCTTAAAAAGGTTGAAGAAAAACTTGTGTTGCAAAATTACAACTTAAGTTTAAGCGATAAAGCAAAAAAGTTTTTGGTCAAAACGGGTTTTGATCCCAATTTCGGTGCAAGACCGCTGCTTAGAACCATACAAAGACATTTGGAAGATCCCTTAGCCGAAAAACTGCTTGCTTCCAAAGGTAAAGAAGGCGGGGAAATTTTAGTTGATGCCGACGAAAAAGATAGTAAGCTGGTTTTTGAAGTTAAGGTGCATGAAAAAAAAGAACCCGAAAAAAAAGAAGTAAGGCCTCAAAAAGAAATTGGAAAAAAAGAGCATAAAGAAAAAAAAGTAAGCAGACCTCATAAAAAAGAGAGTTAAAGACCGTAATATAGATTTATTGTGTCTTCGCTTGTCTGTTGCAGACCGTATAACTTGTTGCCTCAGATACAAAATGGGTGTGTCAGAGTTTATTCAAAGGAGAAAAAGTATGGCAAAGAGTGAAAAACAACCTATCGTTAAATCAACGGAAAAATCAAAAGCATTGGATTTAGCGTTATCGCAAATAGAGAAACAATTCGGCAAAGAAGCAATTACCACGCTGGGCGAAAAAGCCAGCGCTGCGAAAGTAGATGCAATTTCCACAGGGGCATTGTCGCTGGATTTAGCTTTAGGTGTTGGCGGTATTCCCAGAGGAAGAGTTATTGAAGTCTATGGGCCCGAGGCAGGCGGTAAAACCACTTTAACCTTACACGTTTTGGCAGAAGTTCAACGTAAAGGCGGTACGGCGGCATTTATTGATGCAGAGCATGCTTTAGATCCCGCATATGCCAAATCAATAGGTGTAGATTTAGACTCATTGCTCATTTCTCAGCCTGATTCCGGCGAACAGGCATTAGAAATTACAGAAAAACTCGTACGCTCAAGCGCTATAGATTTAATAGTTATTGATTCGGTAGCGGCATTAGTGCCTAGAGCGGAAATAGAAGGCGAAATGGGCGATACGCATATGGGACTTCAGGCGCGGCTTATGAGCCAGGCGCTTAGAAAACTTACAAGTTTGGTTTCAAAAACCAAAACTTCTATAATTTTCATTAATCAATTGAGGCAGAAAATAGGCGTTATGTTCGGCAACCCCGAAACTACGCCGGGCGGACTTGCTCTTAAATTTTACTCATCGGTTAGAATTGACATAAGACGCATTGAAAACATTAAAAAAGGCGATGAAATAATAGGTACCCGCGTTAGGGCAAAAATAGTAAAAAACAAAGTAGCTCCTCCATATCGCAAAGCAGAATTTATAATGCTCTACGGCAAAGGCATATCGCGCGAAATCTGTATTATAGATATGGGCATTCAGGCAGGTATGGTTCAAAAAGCGGGTTCTTGGTTTTTATACGGGGATCAACGGCTTGGGCAAGGTTTGGATAATGCAAGACTATTTTTGGAAGCAAATGTAGAAATGACTAACGAACTTGAAGCAAAACTTAAAGAAAAGTATTTAAATCCGTCCGTACAAGAGGGGAAAAAAGAGGTAAAGGAAGAAGGGGAAAGCGCTAAAACCGAAAAGGAAACAAAGGCGGAAAAAGTTTCCGTTTCAAAAAAAGCAGTAAAATAAATGTTAGATGAAGATAGTTTTGTTGACAGTTTTTTGCAGGATTTCAAAAGGCATCTGGAATTTGAAAGGGCTTTAAGTAAAAACACGGTCCTTGCCTATTGCGCGGATGTTGGCGGGTTTTTAAATTATTGCAGTCAAAAATATCAGGAACCTGCCAAAGTCGTTCCGGAATTTTTAGATGCTTACATGTGGCATATAAAAAATAAAAATAACTTATCGGCAAGAAGTATCTTTCGTAAAATGCAAAGCGTAAAGGCTTTTTACAAATTTTTAACACTGGAAGATTTAATAACCGCCGACCCTACAAGACATTTTAAATCTCCGCATTTTGAAAAAAAACTCCCTAACTATTTAACCCCCGATGAAATAAAAAAACTACTGGAATGGCCTTCGTCAGATTTTAGAACTTCGCGTATATCCGCCATCACCGAACTGTTTTATGCCTGCGGAATTAGGATAAGCGAACTTACCAATTTATCTCTTGAAAGTATTAATAGAGAACAGTCATGGATTTTAGTTTACGGCAAAGGCGGTAAGGAGCGCGCAATTCCCATACATAAAAAAGCGTTGGAAAAAATAGAAAAACATATTGCTTTTAGGCAGGATTTTTTTAGGGGAAAAGAAGTGTCGTCAAACATATTTTTAAATAGATTTGGAAAAAAAATATCCAGAGTTCAAATTTGGAAAGATTTAAAAGCTTTAGCTCGCTTGGTTGGCATAACAAGAAAATTGCATCCCCATTTATTTAGGCATACTTTCGCAACGCATTTGCTTCAAGGCGGTGCGGATTTAAGAAGTTTGCAGGAAATGCTAGGTCACGCAAGTTTATCTACGACACAGATTTATACTCACGTAGACAGAAGCGATTTAAAACGAAAACACACAAAGTTCCACCCTAGAGGGTAAGCGACGAGGGGTTAAATTATGCTTGAAGATATAGATGTACTGGATTTGAAAATTGCACGCCACGATAAACACAGGTTTGAAACAAAACTTGACATTATAACTGAGGTGGATAGAAAAACCGCCTATAAAGTGGAAACCTATTTTTTTATTCCAAAGGGACTCAACATAAATTTTCAGACGTATAAAAAAGGGGATTTTTATAACAATATCCAAAATAACATACGTTTTAAAACGCCTGTAATGTCTGTAAAAAATTTAATTGACCCTGATTATGAACTTTCGCCTTTTAACGAAATAGACAAACTTCTTTTAGACGGACAAAGCGCCTCCAACGATGCAAACCTTATTTATGAAATAAAAATGCTAGGATGCATACTGCGCGGTTTTTTACGTGATAATACCTACATTTTTTTAAAGAAAATAACCGCCGCTAAAAAAGGGGAAATAGGCGAATTGGAAAAAAAGTGCCTGCGTTTTGTGGAAGATTTAGAAATCGTCATAAACAAAACCCGCAAGCTCAGCGAGAAAATTTTAACATTAAAACTTTCCGACGAATTAAAACAGGCCTTTAGTTTTTTTGATGAATTTTTTAATCTTAATCTAGCTGAATATCTCTCGCTATCCCTAAAGAAAATGAGAGAAGAGAATATTTTCCCCACCGCCGAAAAAGAAATTTCTAAAATTATCCGTGCACAAAATATTTATAGGCGCCAAAGAGGTTACAAAACTTTAGCAAACCCGGCAAACACAAACGAAGGTTTGATTTACAGAAGATCTATCCTAAAAAAGTTTATTTCAAGTGCGTTATTTTTAAATATCAAGACCATAGAATTTGAGCCCGTAGCCCAGGTTTTTTTGGGATTTGCGGCTGCAATTGCAATGCTTTTTACCGTGCTGGTTCTTTTGGCTGCGCAAACCAAATATGCCGTAAACAGCGTTCCTTTTGTTGCCGTTTTGGTAGTCAGTTATATTTTTAAAGACCGTATAAAAGACTGGCTTAAATTATGGCTTACTAAATCATGGACCAAGTGGATTTACGACCGTAAAACAAAAATTTATCATTCGGATCCTAAAAACTATATAGGGATAATAAAGGAAGCGTTTAGTTTTGTAATTAAGAAAAAGATATCCAAAGAAGTTTTGGGTTACCGCAATATTGAAAATTTATCTTCCGTTTACGAACACGGTAAACCCGAAAGTGTTGTTAAATACGAAAAAGAGGTTATTTTAAATCCAAAAAGGTTTAAAATAAAAGACGTTCGCAAAAAAAATATAACTGATATTATGAGGTTTAACATTTTAGCTTTTTTAACCCACGCAGATGATGCTAAAACAAGTTACCTGTATTATGATGACGAAATCGGTAAGTTAAATTCCGCAGATTGTCTGCGTACGTATCACATCAATGCCATAACCGGGTATACTTCGTATAATAAGAAAAGAAAACAGGTTAGTTACGAAAGAATAAGACTGGTTTTAACCCGTGAAGGAATTTTGCGTCTGGAAGAGGTATCGCTAAAAAAATGAATAAAATAAAAGCAGTCGGAATTATCGGCTCAGGCATAAATACCGCCCACATTGCAACATTATGTGCTTTGAAAAATTTTCAGATTCGTATTTACGATTTATTCAAAGACAGTCTTAATATGACATCGGCGCGCACCGAATGGATGCTTAAGGATAACCCCACTGCCGTAAAAAATATTGAAAGTGTCCAGGAGATAGACAAACTTTCGGGTGCGGATATCATTTTGCAAGTTGACGATTACAAAGCGGAAGATAAATTCGCCCTGTTTAAAAAACTAAGCGAAATTATCCCTTCGCCGCGCATCATAGCTTTAAATTGTTATGCCGAAACCATTACCGATTTTGTTTCCGAGATGGTATCTCCCGAGCGTTTTACGGCCTTTTGCTTTAATGCATCAGGCGGTGAAACTTCTTTGGTTGAAATTATAAAAACTAAATATGCCGATGCCGATACATTGGAAAACTCGGCGATGTTTTTAAAAACTCTGGGAAATGTTCCCTTAATTGTGGAAGATATGTCGGGTCTTGTAATCGGAAGGTTAAGGCGCAGTTTTATAGCATCGGCTGCACGTATTCTTGAAAAAGGCAAAGGCCTGCCTTTTGAAATAGATAACGCTTTCAAAAAACTAACGGGATGCGGCAAGGGCCCTTTTGAAACCGTAGACGAACTGGGGCTGGATAAAAATTTTAAGCTTGCAAAATGTATGAGCGAAAATTTAGATAAAGCTGAAAGGTTAAAAATTTCAAGTATAGAAGACAGGCTTACCCAATACGGATATCTCGGTAAAAAATCCGGGCTTGGTTTTTATATTTACGACGAAGGTAAAATAGCGGGGCAAAATCCCATGCTAAAAGATATTGTTAGCTATTTAGGTATTTCAAAAATTGACGAAAACGAAGTTGCATTAACCATATTGAAAGATATATCCAAAGAGGCTGAACTTGTCTCAAAAGATATGGAAATCCCGCCCGACATAATAGACGAGTCCGTCAAACTTGTTTTCGGCTGGAAATTAGGCCCGTTCGGATTTGCGGAAAAATTTAAAGATTTATTGACCGCCGCTGATACAAAAGACGACTGGGGAGATGCGCTGTGATTAAAATTAAACCGCTAAAAAACACCGTTGCGGTGAAAACTGCAAATCAACATAAAAAAACAAAAATTATTTTCGCATTGTTTTTTTTATTTTGTGCAAGTTCCATAAATGCAATTGATTTTTTACCTCCGAAAGAAGTTTTTGCTTCGCCCATTGCAGATTTAACATATCCCGCTTTTAGCACAAAATATACTTTACCCGTTGGCAAAAAAAATCTAGCCGAAATTAGTTTGGGCGACGAGTTTGGCATTATGCGGTTTAATTTTGAAAACAGTTTTTTGCAGTTTGGCATAATGGGCGGGCTTGTCGGGCGTTTTGATATTTCGCGCATCACAAACGATTTGCAAATCGCAGATTATACTTTGGCTTTCCCTTTTGATTACGTCAACGGCAAGTGGATTTTACGGCTTATGTATTGGCATACAAGTTCCCATATAGGCGACGATTACATTGCTTCCAATGCCATTACCCCTCCATCGCTTAGAAAAAATGTAACCGACGATGTGCGCATATTGCAAAGTTTTGACTTGTTTGAGTGGCTTAGAATTTATCAGGGATATTTTTATTCCTTTAATATGCTGCCCGATACCGATAAACCACACGGCTTTAACTACGGTTTTGAAATTTATCTGCCGTTAACCAAAGATACACCCACCAAAAAACAATTCTTTTTAGCTTCAGATTTCAAAGCGCTTCAACGCTTGGGCTGGCAGCCGTCGGTTAATGTTAGAACGGGGATTGAGTTTGGGGGCGAAAAAAATACGCTTAGTTTGTTTACCGAATTTTTTGCAGGCCATATCCTTTATTTGGGCTTTATGAACCGCACCGAAACCCATTGGGCTTTTGGCTTTAGTTTCTCAAGGTAAAACTTCTTATTTTGGACTGCACCTTTGTTTCGCTCACCTCATATACACGGTACTGCCGTACCTCGTGGTATTATTCGGTTTGCTCAACTTCGGCTCGTCTGCAAAATAAAAAGTTTTTAAAATTTGTCCCTTTGTTCTGATGTAAAATTCCTAAATTATTAGGAGCAAGTCATATATATTATATATATAACTTGCTCATAAAATAAATTTCCCCTCTAAAGTTAAACTTAAATTAAACTATACTTATATTTAAGTCAAACTTAAAGTAAACCATAGTTGTATTTAAGTTTTTTATTCTGCTTTTTTTACTGTCAGCTCAAAACCTTTTACTTCTATTATTTCTACCTGCGTGTTGGCAGGTATTTCCCCTTCAACACAACGGGCGTTCCAAATTTCGCCGTCTATAAATACCTTACCGTTCGGATTTAAAACGCTTTGCGACATTGCAATCCTGCCGGGTAAAGATTCCGAACCCGTTACAGTACGCCGCCGCTGCGCCCTTAAAACAATGTATCCCAAAATAAAAGTTACGGCAATAAGTATCGCAATACTTGATGCCACTATTGAATAAGAAATACCTATTCCACTTCCTGCACTGCCGCTAAATAACATTATGACCCCCAGAATTACAGAAATTATCCCGCCGACCGATAATAATCCATAGCTTATTACTTTAATTTCAGCTATAAAGAAAAGCATTCCAAGCATTATAAGTAAAACGCCCGCAAAATTAGCGGACAACGTATGGAACGAGTAAAATCCCAACACCAAAGAGACTGCTCCCACTACCCCGGGCAGTATTAACCCGGGATTATACATTTCTATAAAAAGCCCCGCCGCTCCCAAACTCATAAGTATCATCGCAACGTTGGGGTTGGCAATAACTGCTAAAAATTTTTGCCTTGAAGTAAGGTCAAAGTAATCCAGCTTTGTATTTTTAACCGAAATTTTTCCAAACTGCGGGATTGTTCTGTTGTGTAATTTTTTAAGCAGGTCATCTAAATCGGAAGCCATGAAATCAATAACGTTTAATTTAACCGCTTCACGGGCTGAGATAGAATCACTTTCGGTAACTGCTTTTATAGCCCAGTTAACATTGCGTCCCCTTTGCTGAGCTATTGATTTTACGTAAGCGGAACTGTCTTTTAAAACTTTTTCGGACATAATGTCCATTTGCCCTTTTGCCTTTTCGCTTTTTTCATCTTTTTTTGCTTTACCGGGTATGGGAATACCTCCCCCGCCGCCAATCATAACGGGGTGCGCCGCACCGATATTTGTTCCCGGCGACATAACGGCAACATGCGACGCCAGCACAATAAAAACCCCCGCAGAAGTGGCGCTTGCGCCAGATGGCGAAACGTATAATATCACAGGCACTTTGGAATTCATTATGCTTTTGATAATCACCCGCATGGAAGTACTAAGTCCGCCGGGAGTATCCAGCCGTATTATGATAGCTTTATAGTTTTCAAGGTAAGCTTTTTCTATTGCGCTTTGCAGGTATTCGGAGGTAACGGGAATAATTATTCCCGTATACGTTGCAACCAAAATTTTATTTTCGGCTTTGGATATATCGCGTTTTACCCCGCTGATTTCTTTATACGCAAAAGTAGAACTAAAGCATAAAAAACTTAAAACGGCCAAAGCTATTAATTTTTTCATAAATTCCCCCTACAATAAACCTGCCTGCAAAAATATCTCATTACTAAACTAATACAAAATTTTTCACTGCGAGTGTATCTGCACAGAGGAAATGTTTGGTTGAGTCCAAAGAAAAAAGTAATTTTAATTATGTGGATTCCCCTGCCTGGCGGCAGGCAGGCAACATGCCCAAAATAGGCAAGCGACGACGTTACCCTTTCCATGTCATACTTGTACAAGTCAAATAATTCAATAACGAAAGAAGCAGTATTTTTTCAATCCCCCCTCCCCCCATTTATCAAGGGGGAGATAAGAAACTAAAAGTAAAATAATAAATAAAAAATGCTTTACTTTCCTGTTTCATTAAAAATGGTTACCAGAACTCCCCTTGTCAAACCTATCATAGTTCTCCCCCTTGATAAAGGGGGGGAGGGGGGATTTGATAATTCTGTCAGAGAGTATTTTAAAAATGGCTTATTAAATCTGTCAACGAATTATTTGACTTGTATAATACCTGCTTTCCTGTGGCAGGTATCCGGTTTGCAATTGGTTGTTGCGTGTAG
>DATKZD010000015.1:0-2283 GCA_035528195.1 Elusimicrobiales bacterium | reverse complement strand
TTAAAAAGAAAAGTCATAGGATATGATATAAATCCGGTAAGAGCAGATATAATAAAAAATAATTCCCGCAAAATTCCTTTAAAAGACAATAGCGTAGATTTTGTGTTTATTGATTCCCCATACTCAGACAACATAAAATATTCAAACGAGCTAGATTGTATAGGTAAAATTTCCTGCGAAAATAAGATTTTTTTTGACGAGTTGGAAAAAGTTGCAAAAGAAATACACAGAATATTAAAACCCGAAAAGGCAATGGCATGGCTTATAGCTGACCAATGGATTAAAAGAAAATTTACTGCAACGGGCTTTTTACTTTGGGAAAGATTAACCAAGTACTTTGAGCCGATTGATATTGTCTGTGCTACAAGACATAATCAAACTTCTAATACAGGCATTTGGCACCACAGAGCAAGGCAGTTTAATTTCTACCTTCGCGGTTTTAAATATCTTTTTATAATGAAAAAATCAAAATTATGATTAAAGTGGGTTTTCAACGGAAACTAACTTTTTTTCTAAACTTCTAAAACTCCCAGAATTTTACTGCGGGGATGTTAAGGGCTTTGGCAATTTTGTTTAAACTTATAGCTGAAATGTTTGCTTCCCCTCTTTCTACTGCGCCAATATAGTTTCTGTCTAAATGGGCATTAAAGGCAAGAGTTTCTTGAGAAAACCCTTCCTTTTTACGGTACTTTCTTATGTTTTTACCGATGCTTTTAACTAAATATCTGTCGGACTTAGAAAACTTCTTTTGCATAGATAAAATAATAGCAAGGTATAGATACCTAAACTACCCTATATATAGGGTATTATTTTCTATTTACAAATAATCTATATAAATGGTAAAATATAACCAATACGGTTCTTTGAAATAAATCCCCCCGAAAAAATATACATATTTTTTCACCTCCTTCCTATATTCTCAAAGGTTTTCAAAAACATATAATTCAATATATGTTTTTGCCCTTATTAAGGGGGGAAAGGGAAATCCCCCTTTGATAAAGGGGGATACAGGGGGGATTAGAACAAAAGGAAACAAAAAAAAACGATTCACACACTCCCTGAGAGGGAATTCCCTAAAAGATTGCCGCAGTCGCTTCGCTCCTTCGCAACGACATGGGGTGTTAGGGCTCGCAACGACATAGGGATAGGATTAAAAAAACAGGATTGCCCGTTGTAAGGCAATCCTGTTTTGCAATTGATGCAGAAATAGTTTTACAAATGATACGGAAATAGTTTTACAAACGAATGATTTTTTTGTGCCAATTCAAAGCAAAAATACTTTTAACAGCAACAGCAAGCAGTGTCTTTTACTTTAGTTTTATTTTTTGGCAGTTTTCCAACTGCAGACTTTAACTTTTTAACCATATCCGTCTTTTCCCAGCTAAAATCTTTCCTGCCGAAATGCCCGTAAGCTGCGGTTTTTCTGTAAATAGGTCTTCTAAGTTTAAGATGCTCTATTATGCCCTTTGGCGAAAGAGGAAATACTTTCCTAACTACCGAAGTTAAAATATCGGACGCTATTTTACCTGTGCCGTGAGTATCAACGTAAACTCCAACCGGATTTACCACGCCTATTGCATAAGCAAGCTGAACGGTGCATTCCGAAGCAAGTCCTGCGGCAACTATATTTTTTGCAATGTAGCGCGCCATATAAGCGGCTGATCTGTCTACCTTTGTTGGATCTTTACCGGAAAAAGCGCCGCCGCCGTGCGGAGTTCTTCCGCCGTAAGTATCTACGATAATTTTACGCCCCGTCATACCGGTATCCGACTGCGGACCGCCTATTACAAATTTACCCGTAGGGTTTACGTAATACTTGGTTTTGGAATCGGTAAATTTACCGATTATGGGTTTTATTACGGCATTGATTATTTCCTGCCTGGCTTTTTGAGTTATTTTATCGCCTGATTTATCTAAAATATCTTCGGTGTGTTGAGTGGAAACTACAACTGTTTCAACTCTTTTGGGTTTACCGTTTACGTATTCTATCGTAACCTGACTTTTGCCGTCAGGTCCCAAATAAGGAAGAATTTTTTTTCTCCGTACATGTGAAAGCCGATTAGTCAATTTATGCGCAAGCATTATAGGAAGCGGCATAAGTTCACTCGTTTCTTTACAGGCATAGCCGACCATAAGTCCCTGGTCGCCTGCACCCCCTATATTTACGCCCTGGCTGATATCGGGCGACTGCCTGCCTATTAAATTTATGACGGCGCATGTATCGTGATTAAAACCGTATTTTGGATCGGTGTAACCAATGTCTTTGACAACCTGACGCGTTAA
>DATKZD010000014.1:0-3589 GCA_035528195.1 Elusimicrobiales bacterium | reverse complement strand
GAGGGATCCATTCTTATTTTACCATCATAATCCAGCGGGACGAATTTAAAAGTGGGGTCAACGGTTTTATCTATTATTTCCAAATCGGGCAGATACTCTGACTTAATTTTTTCAAAATATGCGATAGTCGCCCCGCCCAGGGGATGGACGGCAAGTTTTACGGCAGATTTTTTTATCGTTTCAAAATCTATTACTTTGGCAAGCGCATTAACATAAGGAGTAATTAAATCCATTTGTGTTACAAGCCCGCTTTCTTTTGCTTTTTCAATTGGTATGGATTTTATATCACTCGGGTTTTGAATATAATAGTTTGCATATTTTTCTATTATGCAGGTTATCTCTGCAGGAGCGGGACCTCCGGACTCAGGATTGTATTTAAGTCCCATATCTTCGGGGGGGTTATGCGATGCCGTGCCGTTTAAACTTGCAGACGCTATGCCTTTGATAACAAAAAAAGAAAAAACAGGCGTAGGCAAAGGATACTCTGCAAGTATAACATTGTGCCCATTTGCAGTTAAAACTTGAGCGCAAATTTCGGCGGTATCTTTACTCATCAGGCGAGTATCTCCGCCCAATAAAATCGGGCCTGTGATGTTTTTTTCTTTGTGATATTTACTTACCGCCTGAGATATCGCTTTTGTATGAAGTATGCAAAAACCACTGCCCAGTTTCCCCCTATGACCCGATGTGCCGAATTTAACCGGTTTAATATCTTTAGGATTATAAAAATCGTCTGTTAATTTTTTGATGTCTATCGGGGCGTTTGTTAATTTCCCCGCATTTGGATGTATCATTACTGCCCTCACTAATTTTCCGCAAAAAATTTTAGAACATAACTTAAAAACTTGTCCTGTTTCAAAATACAATTATAACTAAAAAAGCGGATAAATAATAATCTGGAGGGGGATTTTATTTGAACATTTTTTTTGCAGTTTTATCTAAAGGTATTATTGTATTTTTGGAAACATCAGCATGCCACGTACCGCAGGATATCCATTTTTCTTCCATATTCTTTTCATCATAACCTACTTTCGCCTGTATTATGCAGGTTACTTTATAACCGTACTTGGAGGTTTGAGTGGTAACCCACGTTTGTCCCGAAAGTTTTGAAACCATATTGTTTTTCTCTGCGTAGTTTTGAGTTTCGGAATATATCTCATTTAACTTGGTTGATATTTTACTTTTTACCATAGACAAAGCGCGCCCTTCGCCTACCGATGTTTTTGCGGGAAGTTTTTTCGGATATTTTTTTCTGGCAAGTTCTTTTTGCTCCAGTAATCTTTGCTGCGCTTTAAGTTGCTTCTGTCTTTCTATTTCTATTTTTTCCAGTTCGGCCAGTCTTTTGTCATCTGTGACTGCTTTGTATTCAAGTTTCACATATCCTTTTTTGCTTATCGCATCCGACGGGGTTACCTTTGCAGCCATAAAACCGATTAAAGAGGTGCGGTGAAAATCTATAGTAATTTTTTCGGGTTTGAATTTGTAAGCGACGCCGTATTTGTACAAATTGGCGTTGTAATTTTCGTTAAAGTTGAAGACAACTTTTTTTCTTGTATTGTACCAACAGCAGGCGTCTATGCAATTGCGATAAGTATCTATATTATCTTGAACCTCTTTAGATGAAAAAGTTAAATTTAGGCGGTAACAAATGTCAGAAACCTTACCTTTCATATCTCTTTTTTTATGAGCTATTTCAATCCACGGTTTTGTAACTCCCCGTTCTAAACTTGCCATAGTGGAGCATCCGACTAAAAAAACCGTTAAAAATAAAGATAACAGACAGATATTTGGAAATTTATTTTTCATTCTTGATTTCCACCTTTGTTCCTATTGGCGTGTCTTTTAACAGTATACCTTGTTTTAGCAGTTTATCTCTAATTTCGTCGGACATTTTAAAATCTTTATTTTTGCGCGCCTGCTCACGCTGCCGTATTAATTCTGCCGCTTCGGGCGGTATGTTTTGTTGCTTTTTGGGCTTAGTGATATCAAGCCCCAATATTTTGTCTGCAAAACTAGCAAACAACAATTTCTCTGCGTCGGACACTTCTTTACTTCTTAAAACCCGCCACAATACCGCTAGAGCTTTAGAAGTATTTAAGTCGTCTGATAGAGCTGATTTAAAATCATTGATGTGTTTATTGAGGGATTTAAAACTATCTGCTTTCTTATTTACAACATCTGTTTTGTCTGCTAAATTCCCTGTAATTTCTTTTAAAGTTGAAAGACTCTTTTGCGCAAAATCCAACGCCTCCCAGTCAAACTCAAGCTGAGTTCTGTAATGAGCACCTAGACACAAATATCTAAATGCAAGAGGGCTGTAACCTTTTTTAATTAAGGTTTTAACCGTTATAAAATTTTCCTGCGATTTTGCCATTTTGGCAGACCCTTTAAGCACCAAAAACTTGCCGTGGAGCCAAAATTTAACAAAAGGTTTCCCTGTTGCCCCTTCGCTTTGCGCTATTTCATTAGTGTGATGAACGGCAATATGATCCTCGCCGCCGCAATGAAAATCTATAGTTTCGCCTAAGTATTTCATAGCCATAGCGGAACATTCCAAATGCCATCCGGGAAACCCTTTTCCCCAGGGAGACTGCCATTCCATCTGCCTTTTACTGCCCGCAGGAGAAAATTTCCATAATGCAAAATCGGTAGGATTTTTTTTATCCGTTTTAAATTTTATTCTTGCGCCTTTTTTAAGCCCTTTTATGTGTTTTTCTCCTGCAAGATTGCAATAAGAAGGAAATTTAGAGGTATCAAAATATATCCCGTCTTCGGTTTTATAAGTAAACCCTTTTTCTTCTAAAACTTTTATTAGTTCCAGCATTTCTTTAATATGTTCGGTTGCTTTGGGAGTTAACTTCGGCATAAGGCAGTTAAGCTTTTTAAAATCATCAAAGAATGCTTTGGTATAAAACTCAGCTATTTGCCCTGCAGATTTTTTTTCTCTTTTGGAGGCAACTTCAATTTTATCTTCACCTTCGTCTTCATCTGAAATTAGATGCCCCACGTCGGTTATGTTCATTACATGGCTGACCTTGTATCCTTCAAGAAACAAAGTGCGTTTTAAAATATCTTCAAAGATATATGTTCTGAAATTTCCTATGTGGGCAAAATTATAAACGGTAGGGCCGCAGGTATATAAGCTTATCTGCTTAGGACTAAGAGGAGCGAATTTTTCTTTTTTTCTACTAAGACTGTTATATAGAAACATTGTGTTTTTATTTTTGCATACCTAAACATTCAAAAAATTTATCGCAAAAGTCTCTTCCTATATTTTCTGCGTAGGGACTTCCCGATATGCACTGAACTTCAGTTTTTGAAAAAGGAGAAACTACGCCTCTAGGCGCTACCATATAAGTTAAACCTTTATCGTAGTAATCGTCTTCATCAAGCTCTTGGCGCGCCGTGTTAAAACACTTAACCAAACTGCTATTAAATGTATTGATGGTGTTTTGACCCGGATTTTTACCGAGGTTAAATAACCTTTGTTCCACGATGGTAGCCTGCGTTTCTTCGGCCTGTTCTAAATCGCTATTGTCTAACACTGACGGTTCCACAGCGAATTCTTCCTGCGGCTCTTGTAAAGTAA
>DATKZD010000013.1:0-4282 GCA_035528195.1 Elusimicrobiales bacterium | reverse complement strand
CTTTAATCGCTCTGCCCTGTATACTATGTCTTCTAGATCCCGTCATTTTTTCTTTATACTTTTTAACCTGCACTGCCATTTTACTTACGGCATTGGATATCGTTATGTACAAATCCCCTCCTTCCGATTGGGAGCGAAAGGTTTGTTTTCCCGCATGAAGTATGATTTCGGCACGCTGGGCTTTTTTTTCCACCGTAAGTATAACCTGCGCCCATATAATGTTTGAAAAATATTTTTGAAGTTTAGCTAATTTTTTTTCTGCAAATTCCTTGATAGGTTTTGTAAGTTTTATATGCCTTGCAACTATGTGAATTGTCATTTTTCTACCCCTATACTTTTAACTTTGATGTCTTTTAAAATGCTGCAAATACTTCTACAAGCGAAATTTTTCAACGCCTTCAGTGGTAGCGTTATGTAAATGATAGTATAGCAAAAATAAGACATTTCTTTTACAAGGGAGATTGTATGTTGTTGCGGATCCACGACCAAACAAATCCTCAACTAGGTTGGGGGTTTAGGATTACGCAAAACAAGGCAGAAATCCATATTTTCCTCTCCCGCCTCATTGTTGGGTAGATAGTATGTGTGTCAACATATGGGTATATAATTCGTGCGTATGCTATACTTAGTAGTAACAAGTATGTACGGAAGTAATGTTGGATTATTTTTTAACATGTCCATTGCTTTTTATTTGGAGGGTTTTTATGAATTGGCAAAAATATAGAACGTATATATCCTTAATGTTAGGTGTACTGGTTTTAGGGAATCTATTTGTTTTATCATCCTATTCGATAAAAAACGCAAGTTCAATATACTTAAACGGAGTAACAAAAAGTGAAATTTTAAAAGCGCTTACTGCCGCAAATAAACTTCAAAACCAATACAATAAACCAATGCAGACACAGCAATTAACGTCAGAACAAAAAAATAAATTACTAAAACAGCTTTTAGGTACATTGGCTACAAAAGAGGCGTTAAGCGGTTCCGATAATATGCTCATTGGAAACCAGCAGCATGGAAAGATAGTCACGGTTGATATGGTGAAAATGAGAGAACCCGGATTTATTTCAATAACGAGCTCGGAAGAATCTAAAATGTTGGGATCAAGTAGATTTCTTTCAAAAGGTATGCACAAAAAAATAAAAGTTCATCTCAAGGAATATGTTGACGGCATTAATCTAACAGCTTATTTATACAAAGATGATGGTGACAGATCCTTTGATATGCAAAAAGATGAACCTATGAAAGATGATACAAATTGGTCTATTTATAAGAGTTTTGATGTAAACAGCAGAAGAAATCTTAACTACTGCTATTACTCCAACAATTTGAAATATGGTCCTGCGTTGCTTCTTAGAGAACAATTGCCTGGAAATAAAATAAAATTTCAGAGCATAAGTACGCCTTCTGATGCAGGAAGTTCAGAGGAGCCGTTTTTTATTGCAATATTTAAAGATAATAACGGATTGCCAGGGAAGATTATCGGCTATAGTCGACGAACATATAGAGGTGGAAAAAAATTCCGGCTTACCGAGCCTGTTTCCAATGAGATGCTCTATGCTATGATTTTCAAAGATGATGGTGACGGCAAATTCAATCCTGCATTAGATACTATAGTGCGAGGAGAAAATAATCTAGTTATCATTGTGAAATTTAAGGTAATAAAGTAAATCCGAAATTATCCTAATTTTTGGACTGTTCAAATTTTAGATTTTTAAATCTTTTCCACATTTCGGGCAGGGTATTTCCCATCCGATAGAGAAAAATAATTCCCGCAATAGTCATAACAAAATAAAAAATTAAATGTACGTAGCCCGCATATGCCAGCGCAACGCTTTTGTCTACCTGCCAGTTTACAAGCACGTGCTGGATAGCCGCTTCAAACGTGCCAAAATAGCCAGGTACCGCCGGTAAACTTACGGCAACCGCTGCCGCGCAAAGCAATACGATGGATTTACTGTAGCTTATCAATGGTTCTATATTCATACTGCGGGTGGCAAACCAGTAAATAAATCCGTCAACGAGCCACAGACAAAAACCCGATGATATAATAGACAACATCAACTTTTTATTTTTGAAACTTTGCGCACCCACGGAGATTTGGCATAAAATTTTTTTAATTCTGGGAAATTTTCCTGCAATGTCGGAACACATTTTATATTTATTTAGCGCATCTTCCATAAAGGTAAATAAAACCAGCATTATTATAACCGCCGCCAAAATAACCCATAGCATTAAGTTGTATTCCTTAATCCACGAAATACCATTAAACTGCGTTGATACCAATAGCAAAATTGCAAGCGTTATTAAATCCAGTATCCGTTCAACGAGTACGGTTGAAAGTACTGTGGCGAAAGGCACTTTAAGAATATGTGCTCCAAGCCAAGCCCGTGAAAATTCCCCTAGCCGTAGCGGTAAAATGTTATTTAATGCAAGCCCTATTGCTTCAAGTTTGGTCATCTGCCAGGTAGATGTTTTGCAACATTTAGATAGCAATATTTTCCACCTAAAGCCTCTTATGCACATATCCAAACAGACTGCCCCTGCTAAAATAAAAAGGTGGACATACTTAACTTTTGCAAAAGTTTCCGTAACGACTTTTAAATCAACATTTCTAAAAGCGAAATAGAGCAAAAGTCCACTTAAACAAAACCCTATTACGGCGGGTAAAAATTTACGCATATAGAGATTATCCTAAAATTAAAGTTTTGATGCAAAAACGTGCTCCGTGTCGTTGCGAGAAACGAAGTGATCCCCGACTTAAATGTTCGAGGATAGGCTCTGCAATCTAGCGTGGTAAAAATAGTAGAATTTCTAAACGCAACGGTAAACTTTTGCGGTATGAACATTGCGGAGATATTATGTCCGATGAAAATTATTTGGTTGTTGTTTTTAGCGGTAGCAGCGCACAGGCGGGGTTAATCAAAGGGGCTTTGGAAGCTAAAAATATCACAGCTTTTTTGAAGGATGAATTTTTGGGCGCAATTGCGCCGGTTTACACGGGAGCAGGATTATATCAGGCGGTTAAGGTAATGGTGAGGCAACAGGACGTTGAAAAAGCAAAAGAAATTCTAAAACAGTTAGAACCATAAAAATAATTTTTTTAGTTTTTTAAGGGGAGGTGGGAGATATTGGTTCTTCTTTCCATTCGGATTGGAAACGCTGCTTTTCACGTTCGGATTTTATACGCCTTATCGGTTCTTCAAATTTCAAGCCTAGATTAAAGCTAACCGATTTAACACCGGGGCGAAGATGAAGCGTCCAACTGGTAAAAAAGTCGTGTATCTCTTTATATAAGGTAAGTCTTTTGGAAAATACTGCCACGTCTTGAAAAGTAGATTTGGCGGTTATGTGCGATTTTACTCCCAGCCCAAACTCAAGCCACCACGTTCTACCCAAAGGTTTCCACATAAACGAAGTATTTGCGAGATAATCTGCAGGATTTGTTTTATAGTTGCTTAGTCCTATATTCCAGTGGGTTTTGGTTTCGCTACCGAGTGTCGCCTGCATCACAAAAGACTGGTTGCCGTCGCCCGTTTTATAGCTGTCGAGCATAAATAAACTGAAACCATTGTTTGGAGCGTAGAAAATATCTATGGATAAAGGTTGCAGGCGTGCCGAAAAATCCTGATAGGCATTTCTTTGGTCGCGTAAATCAAAACCCGTATTAAAGCGGGCAAACATTTGTTTGTGGGGGCGGAAAAAATGCGACATATTTATTAGATGTTGTTCTATCCCGTAATCTTGAGACTGCGAATCCGGATAAATTTTATTTGCTTTAAGTCTTCGCATGTACGAATGGGATAGGTCGGTATTTCCAAGTTTGTGATTTACTCGCATATTTAACCCACTTCCCCAACGTCCCGTCCACTGATTTGCCATACTTACGCCCGTCGTTGCGTTTCTAGGGTGAAAAACTGCCTCTTGGTCATAAAAAACGGAAGGCATAAAACTTATATGTTTTGTAAATGGAATACTTTTGTTTATTAAATATTTTGCGCGCGCAGTTTTTTCAAAATAACCCGTTGTAGGAGTTTGCGTACTATCAAAATGAGCATAGAAATTATTTAGAAAAGGAGAATTAAAAATCCGAAAAGGGACGGCACTTAAATCAAAATTAGGACGACTTTCGCTTACAAGCGTAAAATTATCATTTCCATCTAGACGGGTGTGTCTTTTTATGTAACTTGTTCTTGCAGTCATTTTTCTAGTCTGATAAATAAGGGATACGTCTGCATTATTATCAGGACTTATTGCATAAGGATTTGAGCGAAAAAAATCG
>DATKZD010000012.1:0-3028 GCA_035528195.1 Elusimicrobiales bacterium | reverse complement strand
TCTAGGAAAGTCTTACACAGCCACGGGAAAATACGCAAGCGCCGCAACGGCATTAGAACGCGCTGAATTTAAAGCAAAGGGAGAGAGAAGCGACGCTCCACCCAGAGACATCGCCCTGATAATGGTTGCTTTTGGGGATTTATACGAAAAACGCGGTATGAAAACTCAGGCTGCAAGTTATTACGACCAGGCAATGAGTTACTATCCATATGGGCAAATTGCAAGTAACGTTGCCGAAAAAAAAGACAGACTTTCGGTAACGGCCGCAAAAACAGAAAAGCCAAAAGTAACTGCAAAAAAATATCCCGCAAAAATTAAAACTGACAGCACCAAATCAACGGGAAGAATTACTACATATTTAGACAGATCGGTTTTAATATACGGGGAAACAAAAATAATTACGCCTAAAAAAAAGAAATTGTCCAAAGAGCAGGAACAGCAATTAAAACAATGTATAGAAAAAGCAAAGGATTTATACAAAAAACGGGAACTTTTAGAATCGCAAAACCAGTACGAAATTTGTTTGCAAATTCAGCCGACAGACATAGATTCGCGTATAAGTTTAGCAGGCATACTTTCGCTTAGAAACGATTACGCCCGCGCAAAACAGGAATTTGAAATAAGTTTAAAACTGATGCCTTCAAGTTTTGCAAGCGCAGCGTATTGCCATTCGCGACTTGGCGACATAGAAGTCAGATACAGTAATCTTGTAAAAGCAAAATATCATTACAAAAAAACTCTTGAGTTTGACCCTATGGATGTCAATGCGCGGGTTGGACTTGCAAAAATTTACGAACTGGAAGCCGACAAGAAACAGGCGTGGGAAGAATATAAAAAAATACTGCAGATAAGCCCCAAAAATGTAGCAGCAATACAGGGCAGGGAACGTTTAAGTCCATTTTTCATGACCGACGAAGAAATTTTGGTAGATTTAAAACAGAGAAAAGCAGTTGACCTAAATAAAATGCAGCTGGATATCAACGACAAAACAATCTTCTACAAAATACGTCAGGCGGAACAAATGGGGGCAATAAAACGTCTAAAGAAAAAATTCGGGAGGCTTTACCCTTCCCACGTAATGCAAAAAAGAACCGAAGACGCCCCACTTACTTTACACCTGACTTACAAAGGTTTGCAAGCTTACAGAAAATTAATAAGCGGAGACACCATAGCAATCCTTAGAAAAAACGCAATGCCGTTGAAATTTTTATTTATGGTGCGCGACAGAAAAGGGCGCGTAGTTTTTGATCGTAATACCGGTCTTATAACATACGAAGGATTTGGCGTGTATCAAAAGCTGATGGCCTTGGAAAAAGATAATAAAAAAATAACGGAAAAATCCCCCATCATTATTTCAAACCGACCCATAAGCATGGAAGTAGACGAAGAAGGCAATCGCATTTTATCAAGCCAAGATAAAAAAGCGCGCGAACTTGAAAAGAAAGGATTTGACGAAATAACCGCAGAGGAATATGTAAACATAAAAAATGTAACCCAATGCTCCGAAATTACTTTAATCCAAGATTTGGACATGAATGTAATAAAAACTTCAGGAGTCATAAGATTCTTTGTAGACGCAACCGGAATACGAAAAGACAGGGGAACTCTTATGTCTATTACCAACGATTTTAGGAAAATTAGAAACCCAAAATCGGGACCTGTCTATAGCAGTATGTTTGGAATGGGAAGCGGTAAAGCGAAAAAAATCTGTAAAAAAGACGGCACGCTTGACATGAATTTTACGCGCCAACGACGTTAATTTTTTTAGATTAAAATTTTAAATTTTGAAAACAGTATCCTTAAATTTTCTTTAAGAGAGCTTGCTTAATTTCGGGAGACATACTTTTGATGTTAAATTTGCCATCTACGCAGATAAGCGTTATTTTGGCAACGGTTGTAATTGCGCCGTCGCTATTTTTTATTTTTTGTTCAAACTCAACTCTTACGTCGGAGGTATCTAAAATACGGGCATCGGCTTCTATTTCTTCGCCATAGCGCACAGGCGCTTTGTAGGTAACTTCCTGCTTATATATGACAAACACAGTATCTTTATCCATTAAGTCTTTTATAGACAACCCTCTTTTTTCCATATATTCGGTACGCGCCATTTCAAAAAACTTCAAATAATTAGCGTGATAAACTACGCCTCCGCAATCTGTATCAAAATAATAAATGTGAATTTTCATTTTTTTGCTCCGTTGGTATTGTACTCCGTCATTCCCCTATTATTTTAATGAGTATCCTTTTATTCCTCTGTCCGTCAAACTCGCCGTAAAAAATAGTTTCCCACGGACCGAAATCAAGCTTTCCATCAGTAATGGCAACTGTAACTTCACGCCCCATAACGGTACGCTTTAGGTGGGCGTCGCCGTTATCTTCGCCCGTTAAATTGTGTTTATATTTATCAACGCCGTACGGGGCAAGTTTTTCTACCCATTTCAAAAAATCTTTATGAAGCCCCTGCTCATTGTCGTTTATAAAAACACTGGAAGTTATATGCATGGAATTTACTAGACAAAGACCTTCCTTTATTTTGCTTTTTCTTACAGCTTCTTCTACGTGTTCGGTAATATTGACTATTTGGTAATGCTGTTTGGTATTTAGAGTTATGTATTCCGTATGAGCTTTCATAATGGCGGTTCCTTTGGTATTTTATTATCTTAAGATAATATCCTTTTTAGATGTCTTTTTAAACTTGACATATTTTTATACTATAAATGTGTGTAAATATGCTATATTTAATTTAATTAAAAATGAAGGTCTAACAAAACAGCATGAAATTCATAGATTCTTTGATAGAGAAATTCAACACTTTGACCTCGGGCAGTGAAAAACCGCTCGTGGGTATTGATATTGGTTCTTATGCTGTAAAAATTATCCAGCTTTCCGGTTCGGGTTCAAAAGCAAAATTAAAAAACTGGGCTTACCAACCGCATAAATTTTCACAAGACGCACCTGCTAGCGAAAAAAAAGTTGCTATTACACAGGAATTGCAAAAGCTTGTAAAAAAATTGGATTTAGCCGGCAA
>DATKZD010000011.1:0-4456 GCA_035528195.1 Elusimicrobiales bacterium | reverse complement strand
AAATCATAAATCCCTTTTCTAACGGTAAAATACACTCCGTTTGAATTTAAAAAATGGCTAGTGTGGCGCATAAAATCAAGCACGGTTGTACCCAGCGTAATTTCGGGATATGATTTTTTAACATCAGTTAAAAAACCATTTAATCTATCATACATCAAAGTTAATTTGGAGGTTACCACTCTATTGTCAAATATTTCAGGCTGTTGGTACTCGGAAATATCGTGAGAATTGTCGGGTTCGGCATATTCTGCCGATTCCATAACTTCCTGTGCCGCCTTTTCAATACTGTCTTTGCTTATTTGATTTAACACTATCCCTGCTCTTTTGTTATCTTTTATAACTGCCATTTGCAATACAACATCAAACGAAGTCCGCATTAATGCAAGACTGCCCATATCAACATTCATTTCCTGTTTTTTTTGACGCACAAAAGAGACAACGGACTTTTGCGCACCCGCTTTTTCCAACGAGTGAAGCGCAAGTTTTGCATATTCCCTGTCTTTTTGTTCTTGTTCGCTATCTGACATATCGTTTTTTTAAAATAGAGCAGTCCTTTATTAATATCTTTTTAGTGTATTCGTAAATTTCTATTGCCTGTTATTTCCCCCCTAAATAAATTTTACATTTAAGCGAGGGGCCTCCCGTTCCTACAGGGATAGATTGTTTTTTACCGCACATGCCGCTGGTTTCCCAAAGTATGTCGTCTGATACCATAGTTACTGTTTTAAGCGTATTAAACGCAATGCCCGATATTGTGGTATCTTTTATGGAATTAGTTAATTTGCCGTTTTTTATTTCATATCCCAGCGTAACGCCAAACATAAATTCCCCGGTACTGTCTGCCTGACCATTTGAAGGAGCTATGAGATAATAACCGTCTTTAACAGATGAAATCATATCATTAATCTTACTGGTGCCGGGTAAAATGGCGGTATTGCGCATCCTTATTAACGGCTCATCGCTAAACCTAAATGCTCTAGCATTTCCCAACGGCTGTTGATTTAATTTCAAAGCAGTTTCGCGGTTATTCATAAAACCTTTTAAGATACCTTTTTCAATTAATACCGCATCTTTTGCCGGCACTCCCTCGTCATCAACATAAATGGGACAGGGACAGGGTTTACCGTTAAATTCGTTGGCGAAATCAATCATTGTTATAAGAGGGCTTGCTACGGTTTTACCTAAGGCGTTTTTTGCCACGGATCCTGATAGAACCAGGTCCGCCTCCACCGTATGCCCTATTGCTTCGTGGGAAAGTATACCGGCAAGCCGATTGTCCAAAATACACTCACATATACCCGCTTTAGGATAAATTGCATTACGTTTCTTACTTAAATGTTGATAAAGTTTATCTATTTCGCCGTAAAGTATTTGGGGATGAGGAAAAACTGTGCTAAATCTTCCCAATCCTCCGAAAGGATGAAAAATTTCAATAGGGCATCCGTCTTTATCGGAAGTTGATAAAACAACAATTAAATTAGCTCTTGGAACTAGAGAGTAAGCGTAAGTACCATCGGAGGTAATAAGTTTTTTTTCCATATCCAGACATCTGGCGGAAACAATTCTACTGTCTAAATTCGGATATTTTTTGTTTATGTAATTGTCAATCTCTTTGACAAACTCAATTATTTCGCTCTGCCTATTTATTACTCTGCCGGATAAATCTTCAGACGAATTTACTTTAAATTCGGGAAATCTCAAGGATTTTGCGGGAGACTTAACTGCAAAAAAGCGTGCATTTGTTGACGCAGATAAAATAACGGCAGGTATCATTTCCGTTGAAATTTCCGAAGTTGACGAAAAACCCCACCAACCATCTTTATAAACTCTTGCGCTCATTCCTCCCGTAACTGAATTATCGTTAAGAGTCATATCCCCTTTTAGAAGGGTTACTTTCGCGGTTTTATTTTGCTGAATGCGAAGCTCACTATAAGTCTTGAGCTGATTAAAGTAGGTTTTTAAGTTTATGTCAGATATGTTCATTTGCTCAGATTATACGCCTTTATCAAAACTGCGCTTGCATGCTGTACGTTGTCAATTCTTAGGGTATTATTCAGTACGGAACTTCTAAAACCGCCTACTACAAGAGGAGGGTTTTTAAAGTAAAAACTGTTTTCCGATGTAAATTGCGATTGAAGCACAAATCTAGTTCCGTAAGCAGCCGTGGGCTGATACAACTTAATATGCTTTTTATCGCCTATGGTAAGGGCAAGTTTATATGCATCTAAAACGCCTTCCATAAACACGTAACTGTAACTGGAAGGATATTTACTGTTTTTTGCAAATCCTCCGACAGCGTCGTCGTAGGGGCTCTTTTTTATTTGGTAATTGCTTGTTAGCCAATCATTCATTTCAAAAATAAAGTCGGCAAGTTCTTTATCTTGCGTATACCCGTAAAGTAGGTAATATGCCTGAGTGTGCCACGGCACAAATGCGGTATTTTTATTTTTTCGCCAATAATCTCGGTAATGCCCAAACGCCTTTTTGACCGAATCTAAATATTTCTCATCTTTTGTGATTTCGTATATTTTCATCAGGGCAAGCATTGCCTCGCCCGGATAGTAATTCTTTCCCGACGTTGAAGGGGACTCAAAATAAGTATTGTACTCCCCGTCCGATTTTTGATTTACCACAATAGCATCGGCAAACTTTTTTGAAAGCTCCAGCCACTTCGGGTAGTTTTTAAACTCGCACAGAGCCATTATGATGAAAGCATTGTTGGCAATGACGGCTTTATCATCTGTCTTCAAATAAGTGTAGGTTGGTAATTCGTAAACATTTTCAAGGTAAAGCTTTATCGTTTTTTTAATGAATTTCCCAAACTTGTACTGCCTAATATAGTATCTGATTTTATTTACAATGCCTTTGGGTTTAAATTGGTCGTTAAAATTTTTAATTTTTGCCATCATCCATAAACTGGCAAGCTGTCTTATGTGATTGTTGCTATCTGCATATTCATCAATGTGGGGATAGTACAGGTAATTCAAATGCCCTTTTGAGGTATTAAAGTGGTTGAAAAACCAGTTTTCAGCCAGCTGAATACGCCATGCAAGCAGTTTTGGGTTTATTTCTTTGACGCCGATTTTAGTGTTGTAACGTAAAAGTTCATAAACTTCCCCCCCCCGCTTACCTGTTAAACTAAACACGGAATACAGATAAAGGTCTGATGAAAGATTCATATAACAGTTTTCTTCGGTTTCCAGGGCGGTGCAAAGTCGGGTGAGAATATCTTCCAGTCTATAGTTATTTTTAATGATGTGAAACGGTAGGAAAATCGCCGAAGGTTTTTTACCGCCTATCGTCAGTTCAACGGCATCAACGCCCAACTCAAATATGTAATCTAGGCGTTTTAACAATTCGGAACGGTAAAGACCTGCGTCGTTTAGTTTTAAGGACGGATAAACTTCTTTCGGGATTTTATATTTATCAAACAGAATATCCAAAACCAGTTGAGGATTTTTGGAAGTTTTTTTCAAATCTCCCGCTATTTTTGCGCAGGCGTATTCAATATCGTGAAAAATGCGATATTTGCTATTTTTTGGGGCATTGGCTTTATAAGCTACATTTTTTCCTTCGTCCCAAAGGGTAATATAGAGACTATCGTATTTTTCCTTCGCAAAATTGTTATCTTCGGGGATTTTGGGTTTTGTGGAGTATCTGTTAAGGGAATAATCCAGCATTTTATAGGCATAATCTAAAAGTTGAATTTTTCCTTTTTCAAAACGCTGCGCAGAGTTTTTAGCAGATCTGGGCAAATTTTTAGGAGTTTCTGCATGGGAAACTAAAAAGCTACACACCAAAAGAGCCGCTATCACAGTGTGTGCTCTAACAAAACTTCGTATGCGAACGGTATGTTCCTTTTTCATATGATACGTTAATTTTAAGAAAAAGGAGGAAACAAAGCAAACGAAACTATCTCGCTTACGCTGAAAGTTTCTTTAGAATAAGCAACAAAAAAAAGGGATTTAATAAATTCCCCCCCCCTTATTAAGGGAGGAAATCATATACAAAAAAGGACTGCGTAAAAACGTGTCGCCCCTGCAATCTTTCAGAGTAATTTTGATTATGTATATCCCCGATTAAAAGCATAGACACGACTTCGTCGTGTGCGGGAATTGTACAAGTCAAGTAATTCGTTGACAGATTGAATAAGACATTTTAGAACACTCTTTGACAGAATAATTTAATCCCCTTGTATTCTCTTTTTTTGATTTAATCCCCCCTCCCCCCCTTTAACAAGGGGGAGAAAGATAGCGAATTTATCAAGGGGGAGAAAGACAATAGAATTGACAAGGGGGAGATAAGAAACTAAAAGTTTACGGGTATTTGACGGACGAATACATAAGAGACGCCGGCACTCCCGCAAGATTTAGACAGGTAACCAAAGATTTCACATCAGGTAAAACAAAAATAAATTTAAAGTAGCATTGTCATTGATGTACAAGCCAAGTAATTC
>DATKZD010000010.1:0-5501 GCA_035528195.1 Elusimicrobiales bacterium | reverse complement strand
TCTAGGAAGTAACATGTTAGTCCTTTTGTTCTTGTTAGAGTGCTTCGTTAAATAATTTTTTTACTTTTGATACCCCTCACCTGTAGTTCGACTTCGCCCTTCTACTGTGTTCAGGGCTTCGCTCACTACTTCCTCTCCCGCAAGGGGAGAGGTGTTAAATTTCGCCTCCCCCCTTGCGGGGGAGGGTTAGGGAGGGGGGTAAAGAAATTAGTTTAAAGCATGTTTGCTTTCAAACATTTCCAAAACGTCTTTTGCGTTTTTGAAAATCAGCTACGGCTAAATATAAATCACGTTCTTTAAAGTCAGGCCATAGAACTTCGGTAAAATAAAACTCGCTGTATGCCGCCTGCCAAAGTAAAAAATTAGAAAGTCTTTTTTCTCCCGATGTTCTAATAATTAAGTCAGGGTCGGGTAAATCTTTGGTGTAGAGATAACTTTTAAACATTTCTTCAGTTACGGACGTTTCACCTGTTTTTAAAATATGGTTAACTGCATTTATTATTTCCTGTCTGGAGCCGTAATTGAAAGCCAAATTTAAAACCATATCTTTATTTTTTGACAGTTTATTAGTTGATGTTTCAATTTGAACCAGTAATTTTTTTGAAACCTTGTCTTTGGAGCCGCTAACTAAAAGTTTGACTCCGTTTTCGCTAAGTAGTTTATGTTTTTCCTTTAATACTTTGGCAAACAGACGCATTAAAAAATTTATTTCGGTTTTGGGTCTTGTCCAGTTTTCCGCAGAAAATGCATAAAGGGTTAAAACTTTAATCCCCAGCTTTCGGCAGGTTTTTATTGCAGTCTCTACTGATTTCACTCCTTCTTTATGTCCAGAAATTCTAGGCAGGTTTTTTGCCTTTGCCCATCTGCCGTTACCATCCATAATTATTGCAATATGGGCGGGAAGTTTAGAGATGTTTAGTTTTGGTAGATTTGCCTGCATTGTTAAACTGACATTATTTCTTTTTCTTTTGCAGTCATAATGTCGTCCACTTTGGAAGTAAAACTATCTGTCAATTTTTGTATTTCGTCCTTAAATCTTTTTTCGTCGTCTTCGGAAATTTCCTTTAGTTTTTTAGACTTTTCTATTTTTCCGATGGCGGTTCGTCTTTCGTTTCTAACTTTTACTTTTGAATCTTCAATCATACCTTTAATTATTTTTACAAGCTCTTTGCGCCTTTCTTCGGTCATTTGAGGAATAGACAGGCGTATTAACTTACCGTCATTTACAGGAGACGAACCCATATCCGCTTTTTGGAGGGCTTTTTCTATCGGTTCAAGCGCTGTTGCGTCCCACGGAGTTATTTCTATCGTGCGCGCATCGGGTATAGTGATTGCTCCGAGCTGTTTAATAGGCATTAAGGTGCCGTAGTGTTCTACCTTTATATTTTCAATAAGCTGGGGATTTGCTCTACCCGTTCTAAGCGTAGATAATTCTTTTTGTAATTTGTCTATAAGCAAAGTCATAGCAGTTTTTGTTTTATCCATAATTGAAGAAACGTTTACATCTTCCATAATTTTCACCTTCCTAATTTATAATGGTCCCGACTTGATTTTTTAGAATAGCATTTTTTATGTTTCCGGGTTTATGCAAACTGAAAACACCTATCGGAATATCGTTTTCAAAACAAAGTCCCAATGCTGCACTGTCCATAAATTTCAAGTTTTTTGATATTGCCTGTTTAAAAGACAGTTTTTTTAGCGGTTTGGCTTTAGGATTTTTTTTAGGATCATCAGTATAAACGCCGTCAACCTGCGTTGCTTTAAGTAAAATATCGGCATTTATTTCGGATGCACGAAGGGCTGCCGCTGTATCGGTAGTGAAATAAGGGTTCCCCGTGCCTCCCGCAAAAATTACTATGCGTCCCTTTTCAAGATGCCTTACTGCGCGCCGTCTTATAAAAGGTTCGGCAAGGCGGGATATATCTATTGCCGTCTGCATTCGCGTGGGTATTTTAAGGTCTTCAAGAGATGCCTGAAGAGCCATCGCATTTATTATGGTTGCAAGCATTCCTATATAATCGGAAGTTGTACGGTGTATACCTGCACCGCCATCACGTCCGCCGCGCCAGATATTTCCGCCGCCTATGACTATTGCAATTTGTGTTTTTTTGGGATTGTACGCCAAAGCTATTTCTTTGGCTATTTTTTTTATAGCGCAGGGATCTATTCCCTTTTTGCCTTTATTTTGAAGTGCTTCGCCTGAGAGTTTAAGCAGTACTTTTCTTGGCATATTTTTTCCGTCCTGTTTTATGCTCTTATCGGATGCTGATGACGCACGGGGTCTAAAATCTGTTAAACCGTATAACCTTAATTTCTCCGCCAAGTTCCTCTGCTTTCTTTTTAAGATAATCGGTAACTTTTGTTTTGGGTTCCCGTACGCTTGCCTGCTCAATAAGACACACATGTTCAAAAAATTTTCTAAGTTTGCCTTCAGCCATTTTTTCTATAGCCTGTTCGGGCTTACCGCTTTCTTTAGCTTGAGTTCTGTAGATGTCTTTTTCTTTTTCTATGATGCCTGCGGGTACGTCCTCTTTTTTGACCCAACTAGGTATCATAGCAACTGTCTGAAGCGCAAGTTCTTTTGCGATTTCTTTAAGTTCTTGCGTTTTACCCGCTATTTTATCGTCGCAGTTAATCTCAACTATTGCTGATTTTTTATTATCGGAATGGATATAATAGTTTAAGGCGCCGTTGCCTTTGAGCTTGTAGACTATAACGTCTTTTAAAGTAATATTCTCTCCCAGTTTCGGGGCAATGGCAGTTATCATTTCCTTTATCTTATCATCTGCGCCGAAATCTTTTATATCGGGATTAGCCAGCGCATAATTTACAATGTCGGAAACTATTTTTTTAAAATCATCGGTTTTGGCGACAAAATCCGTTTCGCAATTTACTCCTGCCATAACGGCAAGTTTTCCGTCATTGGATATTTTGCATTCCGCTCTGCTTTCGTTAGTAGAGCGTTCGGCTCTTTTTGCCATATCCGAAAGGCCTTTTTTGCGCAGATATTCAATTGCTTTTTCCATATCGTTTTGCGCTTCCTGCAGTGCTTTTTTACAATCTATAATACCTGCTCCCGTACGGGTTCTTAAAGTTTTTACTTGTTCCATCATACTTGGCATAATTTAAAACTCCTTAACTTGATAAAAATCTTTTAAACTTTTTTTGAAACCTCTATTTTTTTATTAGGGGGTTTCTTTTGTTTCAGAAGATGTTTCCGTTTCCTGTTTCACTTCTTCTTTTACTTCTTCTTGAGGTTTTTCCGTTTGAGCGGGTTCCTGTTTAGGTTGCGGTTCTTCCTTTTCGGTTTCTTCCTGCTTGGGTTTTTCTTCGGAAGTAGAAACCTCTTCTTTGGTCTCTTCTGAAACGGGCTTTTCTTCTTTTACTTTTTCTGCAGGTTCTTTAGTTTCTTCCTTCACTTCCTCTACTGGCTTTTGGGTTTCTTCTCCTAGAGCGGAGGTTTCTTCCGTTTGAGATTCTTCTTTTTCGGCTTGTTCCTGCATCTGAGTTTCCAAAGATGTTATCTCCGCTTGCCTTTGTTGTCTGCCTTCTATTATGGCATCTGCAACGAGTGAACAAAATAATTTGATTGATCTTGCCGCATCGTCGTTACCCGGTATGGGAATGTCAATTAAATCGGGATCACAATTGGTGTCGCATACGGCAACAACAGGGATGTGGAGTATTTTTGCTTCTTTCACGGCGCCTGCATCGTCTACGGGATCTATAAGGAACATAATATCGGGGGGGGATTTTAGTTTCCTAATACCTGTTAAAAGTTTGACAAGTCTGTCTTTTTCTTTGGTTAGTCTGGAAAGTTCTTTTTTTGATATCGCTTTAAATAAACCTTCCTCTTCCCATTTTTCCAATTCTTCAAGCCGTTTGATAGATTTTTGTATAGTTGCAAAATTGGTTAGAGTTCCTCCGAGCCATTTTTCGTATACACTGGCTACATCCGCCCGTTGAGATTCTTCTCTAATAACGTCTTTCGCCTGTTTTTTTGTGCCTACAAATAAAAAACGGGCGCCGCCTTTTGATTTTTCAACCACATAGGCGTAAACTTTTTTTATTTCTTTTACCGTTTTTTGTAAGTCTAAGATGTGTATTCCGTTTCTTGCTCCGAAAATATAACGTGCCATTTTCGGGTTCCAGCGGGAAGTTTGGTGTCCGAAGTGTACTCCTGCTTCAAGCATTGCTTTCATTGATATGTTTTGCATTAATTCCTCCAGAATTAAGGGCTGTTAAAACAGTCCTTTACTACAAGTTTTTTTGCATTTAAGGATGTTATGAATCGCATTTTATACAAATCCAAAGACAATTCCTGCACACAAAAAGCAACTATGCATGCACACAGTTACCATTATCTTATAGCAAATTTTTAACCTGCTTTAAATGATGGAGCGGACAATTTTTTGCTTGACAAAAAATGAGTTAGAGGTTATAATCTAAATTAGTTACTGTTTTACGTAGGATTGAGGATATCAAAAAATGTCGTTCGTGTTGACGTTTTCAGCACAAAAACATTTAGGAGACTATATGAAAATCAAAACATGCATATTAAGTTTTATTATAAGTATTTTTACAGTTTCGGGGATTTTTGCCGAAGATAAAAATGTTAATGAGGTAGACATAAACCTTCAAACCAAATTTTTTGAAGCAATAAAAAACAGAGATGCAGTTAATGTGAAAAAACTTCTAAAAAATCCCAGATTGAATGTAAATTATGACTATGGCTATCTGGCTCCCAAAAACTACAAAGCTATTCACTACCTGTTGGATCCGTCAAAAGATCCTAAAACGATTATTGGAGCGGACAATTCCATCGTTAAAGAATGGGAAGATAATCTACCGGAATTCGTCAAAGCTTTTATTGATAGAGGGGCAAACGTAAACGTAGTTGCAGAAAGAGTTGATACTCCGCTCCATCTTTTAATGTTGAGACTAAATACTCCTGTAGTTAAAGAAGTTATGAATATACTTGTAAAAAAAGGCGGAGCTGATGTAAACATAATCGGAAAAAGGCTTGCTCCCGCTATATTTTATGTATTTCGCCCTTCGGGGAGAACTAAAAAAGATACGGATTTATTATACAAGCAAATGATTGATTACGGTGCCAAAACAGATATGACAGCTATAAATGGCTGTACGCTAGCTGATGTAACGGCACATTTGGGCTATTACGACTATTTTATGCAATTTAATAATTTACTGATTGAGAATGATAATCTCCGTGAGATACCTTTTCTTGTCGCCCAGGGGTCAAACAATCTTTGTGTTTCGTCCTTGGGGCAGGCTCCTTATAATTGCGACACAGTTGCAAATGAAGAAATAAGGGAGAAGGAACTAGCTATAAAAATTGAGGGTTGGAAAAAAATATTGAATTGGTTTAAAGAGAATTCCGGTGATATAAATGCCCTGGATCCTTATGGTCTCACCGCAATGTCATATGCTTCGCCAGAAATTAGAAAATTTTTTATTGAAATGATGGATGCGAAAGAGGG
>DATKZD010000009.1:0-3110 GCA_035528195.1 Elusimicrobiales bacterium | reverse complement strand
CCGACTAATTCAACTATTCCTATTCAACCGACAAATTATCCCACCCCGGGAATTAATACAAACCCTAACTCTATCAGCGGACTTGGAGCTCTCCCGTCTGCCACCTCTACCACAGCTGTTAATACTCAGGATATAGGCATTGTTGATTTAACTTCCGACAATCTACAAACTCAAGCCTCTACAGGTTCGGATTTTTCGCAGATGCAATATCTCCTTACCCTTAAAAATGGAAGACAGATCAAGGGTTCGCTTTTAGACATAAATGACGAAAGTGTACGCATTTTGACTGACGAAGGCGAAAAATCGCTGCTTAGAAGCGGAATTTTATCTATCATCGTACAACAAAGTTCTCTAAGCACCTCCGTTCAACAGGATTATAAACCCACGCACGTTATAACCCTTGTTAAATCAGGTACGAAAATTCAGTGCGCTATAATAGAGGAAACTATAGACAAAGTAAAATACGTAACTGAGTACGGTATGACGGAAATGTCTAAAAGTTTAATAGCCAAAATAGAAAAAATTGAGGAAGCGGAAACCGCAGAAAAAAATAACGAACAGGAAAAAGAAGAAGAGAAAAAACCCGAAGAACCCAGACTAATTAAAACCAAACAGACTAAATGGGTGAAGGAATTTTCGGTTCTTGTGGGAATATGGAAATCTCCTCTAAAATTGGATTTGACAAGTGTAGGCGGACCGGAAGACGTTTCGCTGGAAGGAAGTGCAGTAACATACGGACTTCGTTATATGTTTTACCGATTCAAAAAATTTCATGTAGGCGCAACGGGGGCATTGCAATCAATTCCAAATAAAAATGTAGACCTTGGAGTAGGGCAAACTGCAAAAATTTCAGGCGAAGCGGGATACCTGGAACTAAGCGCTTATTTCGGTACAAACTTTGCAGCAACAGACGGTGTGTATTTTATTGCCGGTGCCGGTATGAGCATGACTAAAATAACCTGTCATAAATATGAAGACGATTCAATTATTGATTCAACCACTTTTTCACAAACACAGCCCATTATCTCTTTCGGAGCGGGAATTAACAAAGAAATAAGCTCTACGCTGCTCGGATTGGAAGCACGATGGTCGTATGTCAAGCAAAAGGAAGAGGCCCTTTCCAAATCCAGCTCGGGATTTTTGAGTATTATCGGCAAAATCAGCTGGAGGTTCTAGGTAAAAGGACCGATATAAAACAGATTTATGCGTAAAAATAGATGGGTGTTAATAAAATTAACTTCAAACCGTTTAGCGGTTTGTCTTTTTATGTTTTGCATGTTTGTTTTTTGCAGCGTTACACATAGTCAGGTAACCTGCGAAAGTTTCATTAAAAACTGCCTTGACGGAAAACAATCCTGTATAGATTCTTCCGTAAAATTCTGTCAGACCAAAACGCAGGCTGAACAATTATACGGCGAGTTTCACGGGGGACCTGTCATCATAGAAGGTATATTTAGTAACCAAGCGCGCAAATATCCCGTAAGCGATAAAAAAACGTTGCCTGAGAAAAAAAATACGTCTGCAATATCCGTTGTTGAACAAAAGCGTCCCGAAACTGCAAAGGCCGCTATCCAACAGGAAATTACGAAAGAAGACAAAAAAATATCCGATTCCCATACTAAAAAAGCTTTGGTAAGATTAAAACTTGAAGATTACGACGGAGTTATCCAACACGCCTCAAAAGCTATACAATACTATAAGTTCAACAATCAGGCCTATCGGCTTAGGATTATTGCAAACAGCGAAAGGAACAATCATGAAGACGTTATAAGCGACTGTGATTTTTATTTAAAAATTATTCCCGACGATGCCGATGTTTATGTCTACAAAGCCTTTGCGCTATTTCAAATGGGAAGCACTGTTAAGGCAAATAAGACTGTCAATACTGCAATTGAACTTAATCCCAATCTAGCTTTTGCATATTATGTAAGAAGTAAAACTTTTTTTGCCATTGAAGATTATTCGCAAATGCTTGAAGATATGTATTTTGCCGCCAAATTGGATTTAAAATATACGGATGAATTTTTTGAACTTTATAAGAAATATAAAAAATCGGCAACGACTTTTAGATACTCCGGAAATTTGACGGATAAAAAACAAAAAGAGGAAAAAATTTCCAAAATAAAAATTACCGTCGCTGTCGGTTTCATTGTTTTTGTTTTGATATCGGCTGTCGTCATTTACTTTGTCTTAAAAAGAAAAAGTCCCAAATCGGGGGAAACTCCTAAGATGCTTTTAAAGCAGTTTAAAATACTCAGTAAAATAGCCGAAGGCGGAATGGGGGTTATATACGAGGGATTAGACACAGTTTTAAACCGCCCCGTCGCCATAAAACAACTCAGAACCGATTTTAATGTGAATTCCGAATCAAGAAAACAAATGCTTGCCGAAGCACGAATGGTGGCTTCGTTAAAACACCCTAACATTTTGGAAATCCACTCGGTGTTTGAGGAAGATAATAATTTATATCTCATTTTTGAATTAGTCAAAGGACAAACTTTGCAGGAAAAAATTTCTATACAAGGTGCTATGCCTTTGGAAAAGGTAAAGCCGATTTTTCAGGGAATTTGCAAAGCTTTACAATATGCGCATGAGCATAACATAATTCACAGGGATTTAAAGCCCTCAAACGTTATGATATCCAAGGAAAACGTGGTTAAAGTTATGGATTTTGGCATAGCCAAAGAAATTGATAAAAATGCTGCAAAAACTGCTTCGGGAACACCTGCATATATGCCACCGGAACAGGGTAAAGGCATAGTGAGAAAAGAATCGGATATTTATGCGCTTGGCGTATGCCTTTATGAAGCCCTAACAGGACACGTTCCGTGGGAATTTGACGGTTATGACGCAAAAAACAACCAAATAGTACCTCCTTCTCACATTATCGGCACTCTTCCGCAACGAGTAGACACTCTAATTGAGATGTCTGTAAACGAAGACATTGATAAAAGGATACAAACCGCCACTGAGTTTTGTAGAATTTTGGAATCCATCACCAGTTAAAATACCAATGCTAATTTGCTATCATCTTAATTATGAACACAAGGGTTAGATTTGCCCCTTCCCCTACGGGTAATTTGCATTTAGGCGGCGCACGCACGGCTTTG
>DATKZD010000008.1:0-4834 GCA_035528195.1 Elusimicrobiales bacterium | reverse complement strand
CCAACTGCTCCTGACTCATGTTTAAGCGGCCCCTGTGCTCTTTTATCCTATTCTTTAGGATAAGTTCTTCTTGTTCTTCCATAATTTTTTTTTCAACAAAGTTAAATTTTTTTAGCTAATTACAAAAATTATTTATCATTTCCTGCGAAAATACGTGCAATGCGCAAGTATTTGCGGTATTCAATTATTTGATCGGGGGTGTATCCGTGCGCCTCTGCTACGGCTCCCCCTTGGTTCTCCCATTCTTGCAGGGTCAAATTGCAGCATCCTATAGATACCGTGGCGTTTCCGGTATATGTTAACGCATGCCTAGATCCGGTTATATATAAACTTCTGGGTAGCTGCACATCCGCCCAAATAATTGCCCTGTCTCCGATGTTTGCCTCGTATCCGATGTTTGCCCTGTCTCCGATGTTTGCCTCGTATCCGATGTTTGCCCCGTCTCCGATGTTTGCCTCGTATCCGATGCTTGCCTCGTATCCGATGTTTGCCCTGTTTCCGATGTTTGCCCCGCATCCGATGTTTGCCCCGCATCCGATGTTTGCCCCGTATCCGATGCTTACCTGGTTCCCGATGCTCACATCGATCCCCACAGTTATTCCAAGCTCAGTGAGTTGAGGGGTTATTTCGCTTAAATTGGCATACCTTAACGAAACTACTTCGCCGATGGTGTTCTTTAATAATATTGTTTTCATGGGTTTTTAATTTATTTGTTCCTCGCAAAGATAAATATATTTATCAATAAACAAAAATTATTTAGCTTTATTTTAAAAATATTTATAAATTTTCCCGTTCAAAACCGCTGCTATCGTTGCTGTACTTACCTTTAGCTCCTCTGCTATTTCTTTGCGGGGCTTTCCCGCTTTTGCCCACCTGCGGATCTGTCGTACTTTCGCCTTATCTAGTTTTGCTTTAGTCTTTAGCCCCTCTTTGTGTGCGTGGATTTGATTTTCCGAATTAGTCAACCATTCGAGGTTGTTTGCCGCGTTGTTCGACTTGTCGCCGTCTATGTGGTTGACTTGGTTACAATGCTTTTTGCGTGGCCGATTTACGAACGCGGCAGCTACTAAGCGGTGTATGTATTGGGGGCTTCTTTTCCCGGCAATACTCAAATACACTTTAAAGTAACCTTTCCCGTTTAACTGGGGCTTTAAGAATTGCCCCGTTTTACCGTTTTGAATTCGACCACCTTCGTGGACCACATAATTTGTATCTTTATATCTTTCCATTAATCGATTTTTTTATCTCTTTAAGCGTCGACGCTCGTGCGACTGCTATATTATAATGATCCCCAGTAGGCAACTTTACAGAAACAAAAGTTTCCACGCCTTGCTCGGTATATAGCTCCTCTAGTTGCCTGTGCAATTTATCTATTTTATTTTTCATTTTTCGAGTATTAGTTTCATGTACGCTGCCCTTGTTCGGTAAGCTGTTAATAATTGTTTTGGGTTTGATGCTTCATCTATGCCTGAATAAGTGGGGGAGTTGTCCCCTAGGGTGCACATACGCCCAGTGAGCCCATTATATGCGCATTCTTTGCAATTGGGGATGTTCTGCAACCAAACTGCCGCGCAGAGAGTGCAGTTTCTTATGCCTCCGAACCCTGTAAGCCTCCTCTTAACATCACCCCGGAGCGTCCTCGCAAACATGTCCTCGATTTCTTTCAGGGTGATCGTTTCGTATCGCTTGATCAGAGCTTCGAATTCTTTTAAATTTTTCATGATTATTTTTTATAATTTCTCCTGTTTATTTTCTTTCCGGGGTTTTTAGCCTCCCAGTAAGCTATTCGGCAATCGTCGCCGCAAAATTGTTTATTCCAGTGCTTGAAGTCGAATTGATTCCCGCAATGTTTGCATTGACGTTGATCAGACGGTGAACGTCCCTTATCATTTTGATTAGCTGTTTTATCATTATTGGAGGTAAATCCTATTTGCGTGGCCTGTTTATAATTTGGACCCGTTTGGGGCCCTTTAGTTCTGGTCTGTCGGGTGAATGCTTCGAAATATAAGTTTAAACGGCTATTTATGGCATTCTCTATAAGATCATCGGTTTTATTCTGCATTTCTTCCCCTATGTCGCTTATTATTTCAACCTTAGACAGTTCCACTTCTTTCTCCTCAAAAATACGCGAGTAAAAGAACATAAGAACGCCATTAATTAAGAAAATCAATACCATTATAATGGCCACGATGTTATAAAACTTATCCGCTTCCGCTTGTATCGTGTTGTTATTGTTGATCAGATCCGCGTCGTGTGAAGTTTTGAGATCAAAAAGCTCCATTTTAAGCTCTGCGGACAACTTTTTAAGATCCTTGTAGTAGTAGTCGATCCTCATAAGCTGATCTTGCAATAGCGCCGTTCTTTTGCCCCCAGACCAGCCCAAAGGATTGCTTTGTTCCGCCTTGATTCTATCCTGTATCACTTCCATTTGTTTATGGTAGTTTGCTTTTACTTCATTAATTACATAACCGTGTTGCTGCTCAATAAGTTCAGCGTTATCTACTTTCTTCGACTGTCGCAGTGCCAGCCCATTTGTGGAACTCACGAAGGATACCGCAAACAAGGCCCCTACTATAAACAGGATCGGGATCGCAGTCTTCCAGGTGCCACGAATGACAAACTTAAAGAACTTGCTTATTGCTATCGCTGTAAGTACTTCTATTAATAACAGGTTTGTTGCGGCGAAGAATTTGGCCCAGAAAGGGCTATTTAATAAGCTGATAAACAGGTTATTAAAATAGAAATACCCTGCGAATATGCTAAACAGCATCGCGGCGAGTTTAACCACCAATGTAATAAGGATAAACACGCGCCACTCTTTTAAAAAGGTGTGCTTTTGGTAGCTGTGTTTTGCTAATTTTGATAATAGATCTTTCATAAGCTTTTTTATCGCAAAGATAGAAAACTTTTGCAGTTTAAAAAAAGTTTTTAGCAAAAAGATAGAAAAATGTATCTAAAATGTTAAAAAGTGTTAAAAAATAGGGTTAAAAGATAAAATGTTTTGGTAGTAAGCTAAAAATGTTTATCTTTGTAGAGAACAAATAAAAATTAGCGATGCATAAAGAATATGAAATGAATTTAGGGGTTGACTTTTTGTTAGGAATATCCGAATTTGACAGAACCGACCCAAGCGATCAAATAAATTTAATGTGGTACAACTCTGAAACTACGATAAACAGCTTAGCCCGTGATATAAAGAACGGGACCGGCATAAAAGAGGCGGTGAATGTCATCGTGAAGGGCAACAAGGCGTTATTGATAGACGGTTGCCATAGAGTGGCCGCCGCAAAGATGGCCAGATTAAATAAATTATCCGCAATTGTTCGTTTCTTCAAAGGGGACCTGGGGGAGTTTAAAAGTCTGGAACATAAAATGAAAGTGTTAAATAATGTTAAATAGTTTGTTAGTATGCTAAAAATGTTTATCTTTATACTATAATTAACAATCAAAAATTAGCGATATGAAAAACTCAAAAGAAGAAATCAAAGTAAAAGCAAATCACAGCAATAGAACAAATAGTGCTTCTTTTTGCAAAGTGCGAACAGTAAAAAATGAACGAAACTAATAATTTTTAAAAATGTGGGATGGACAATATGCTTTTGAAAAAAGCAAAATAATACAAGGTGACTGCCTTAAAAAGATGAAACTGATACATGATGGTAGTATTGATATGATTTTTGCAGACTTACCATACGGAACAACACAAAACAAATGGGATAGTGTGATTGACTTAGATGCACTATGGAAACAATACAAACGAGTGATAAAAGAAAATGGTGCTATTGTATTGACTGCCGCACAACCATTTACATCTGCTTTAATTATGAGTAACCCAAAATGGTTTAAATATGATTGGGTGTGGCAAAAGCCTAAAGGTACAGGACACCTAAACGCTAAGAGGCAACCAATGAGAGATAAAGAAGATGTAGTTTTGTTCTATAAAAAACAATGCACCTATAATCCACAAATGACTGATGGTAAACCATACAAGGAAAAAAGCGGATGGAAAGGAACGGATGGGTATGCTGGATATGGAGTAGATAAAAGGATTGGGAACGATAACAACGGGGTGAGATACCCAAAACAAGTTCAACAATTTGGAGTAGTTGAAAGAGGGACGCTACACACAACAGAAAAACCTATTGAAATGTTAAGGTATTTCATTAGAACTTATACAAATGAAGGTGAAATAATACTTGACAATACCGCAGGAAGTGGAAGTTTAGGAGAAGCATGTATTGAGGAAAATAGAGATTTTGTACTAATTGAAAAAGAACTTGATTATTACGAAGTGATAAAAAAAAGGGTAGGAAAGATTTTTAAAAATTATGGGCTTGACCTACAACCTTTATTAAATGAGTAAAGGTAGTGCTTGTAGGTAACATCTGTATATACATTAACTTTTAAAATAAAAAAGCTATGAAAACACCAAAATTAATGGATCACTCAGAAATGGCAGCAATTGAAGCCGATGTAAGTACCACAAATAAAGAACTAAAAGAACTAAGCCCAAAAGTGATAAGTGCCTGGGCTAAATTTTCAAAGGCAGTGACAAAGTTTGCGGATGTTTATCAACCGATGGGTTTTAGTTATGAAACCAAAAAACACTAAAATTATGAAACACTTACTTATATTTGTCGAATTTATCGGGATCCTCGCCATAATAGGGGGCCTATTATTTTTAATATTAACATCTTAAAACTGACGAAAATGGATTACGTAAAAAATCTTAAAAATTTGGAAAAAATCACAGCGGATATAGCAAAACAGGCGGCCGAACTAAATAAGAAAGTCACGGCTAAAAATAAAAAGCCTTGAAATTCAAAGTATTGGA
>DATKZD010000007.1:0-4153 GCA_035528195.1 Elusimicrobiales bacterium | reverse complement strand
GTCGTTGCGAAGGAGCGTTAGCGACTGCGGCAATCTATCAGGGAATTCCTTCCTCTACGTCGTTACAAGCCATTGCGACCACATCGTTGCCTGCCTGTCGGCAGACAAGCGGGTCTTATAAATTACATAAGGTTTAGTTGGGTAAGGGAAATTTTTTAACGTTTGTCGTTTTGTTAATTTAGATATAATTTAAGCTATGGAAAGTTTCTTTGTGAGTCTATTTAAAAACCAAAAAAAATCGTCGCATAAGTTTAGCTTATCGTTAACCCCGAACAAAATCCGAAAATTAATTCCGGTCATTTTATTTTTGGCGCTTGTTGTCTTTTTTGCGTTTAGTCATACAAAGTTAGCTAGACTTGACGTACATGAATATAAAGGAGACAGCGGTAAAGCTATTATCCACGGACTTTATGCTCCCGGTATGTCTTACATAATGCCTGTAACTTCTATTTCGGTTGCCGTATTTCAATATCATTTATCCGATGATGCCCGTCATTTTACGCTGATGTTTTTATTTTTACTTGTTTTAACTCTTACCTTTTGCCTGGGTTCATTTATAGCAGATAGCGTAACGGGATTTTTATCCGCCGCACTTATTGCCGTTGGAATTTTATGGTGGCGTAGCGATTATAATTTTGTTTTTTGGAATTTAGATTTGGAAAATCTTATTTTTACAAGTATCTTAATTTTATTGTGCATAGCTTTAGTTTCGGATTTTAAAAAATCCACGCTAAAAAGCAGAGTTTTCGTTGGAACATTTATAGGCGCAAGTTTGCTTATAAGAACTTCCCTTATTTTTTTACCGTTTGTAATTTTAGGTTTTAAAATAACGGCAGACCACTTAAAACGCAAAAAAAAATCGGATTTTCTAAAAAGCGCCTTAAAATACTGGCCTATCGTAGTTGTTCCTTTTTGTTTTTTAAGTTTTTGGAGTATCGTAAATTTTGTGTCTTACGATAAATTTGTTTTTTTTGAAGCCGGCAGGGCAAAGGGGCAGGCAATTTTAGGCGCACTTGGCGTTATAGGCACTCCCGAAGGCGACCATATGGCGCTGACTGGGCTCTATGATGATAAAAATGTTATGCATTGGGCAATGTCGGAAGTTTTACATCATCCCTTTAGATATATAATCGGTTTTTTTAGGCGGGTATGGTTTATACTTATGCGATGCCCTTTTTTAAGTTTATTTTCTCTGGCGGCTTTCGTCAAATTTCGCAAGAAACCCGAGTACAAAGCATTAGGTATCATAAGCGCTTATTTTCTACTTATTCACTGCGTTATTGCAGTAGAAATAAGATATTTTATGCCTCTGTATGCCGTAATGGTTCCGATTGCTTTTTCCCTGTTATATCTGTTTACCGAAAATTTAAAACTGCAAAATCATAAATTTAATCGTCTATGCTTAATTTTTGCCGTTGTGCCGATTATCGCATTATATGGTTTCGTTTTTTTACAACTGGTTACCTATCCGCACAGGCAAAATACTACCAATAATAAAATTACCGCAGAAAAAGAATTAAAAAAATATCCCAAAGACCCATGGCTTATGCTGGAACTTGCAGGTCATTATTCCGTTAGTAAAAAATTTAATGAGGCATTTAAACTGTTAGACAACTATACCCGTATAACGGACGGAGTGTCTTATCAGCACGTAGCAATTTACTGGTCTGCAGGTAAACATAAGCGGGCTTTAGAGCTTGCAGATAAAGCTTTGGAATTTCCGCGCGGCGGATTTCGCCCTTTTAATTTACTCAAATCTCTAATTCAACTTGAAACGGGCGATATTGCATCCGCAAAAGAAAATATGGAAACAGCGGCTATAAATTTTTACAACGCATGGAGTTTGATAAGATACGTTTCAAGCAAACATGACGAAGAAATACAGCGGCATTTAAGAATATATGATAGAAGGTTTTTGCGTATCGTGCTTGACGCTATGGGGCGCCTGCCTGTAAAACGGCAGGAAAAAATAAAATCCAAACTTTATCTTGTCGGCGTTGATATTGATAGACCTGCATGGTAGGTTTGCGTTCCAACAGTTTAAAAACTTACTTTATAAGCCACAGACTTAGCGGCGGGAAGTAGGTAACTACCAAAAGGGCAATTACCATCATTACCCAAAATTTAATTACCGAAACGTAAAGTTTAGACAGTGGTTTTTCAAATCTTCTGTTGGCTAAAAATAAATTTAATCCAAACGGCGGCGTCATATAACCTATTTCAAGGTTTAGTAAGAATATAATTCCAAGATGTATGGGGTCTATGCCGTAACTTGCCGCTATAGGTGTTATTATGGGAACCACTATTATGATGGCGGAAAAAATTTCAATCATATTTATGATTAAAAGGAATATATTTAAAATCACCAAAAATATGATTTTACTTTCCGATACCGTGTGAAGCCAGCTGAAAATTTTTTCCGGTATCTGTTCGTCTATAAAGTAATTGGTAAGTCCCAAAGCGCTTGCAAGCACCATAAAAATAGCGCCTACAAGTACCATACTGCCTGTTGTAATTTTAGGTAAATCTTTAGTTATGCTTAAATCTTTGTAAATAAAAAACTCGCAAATTACCACATAAAAAGCCATTATGCTTGCCGCATCGGTTGCGGTAAACCACCCTGCATAAATTCCGCCTATTACAAGAAAGGGAAGCGGAATTTCCCATATACTTTCCCTAACGGCCTTTTTTAAATTGGACATTGAAAAAGGAATGCTTGGTATGTGCGCCTTTTTACCCGTTATCAACGCATAAGTACAAAGCATAATTATAAGCAAAATTCCGGGTATGGCGGCGGCTTTAAAAAGTTTGTCTATGCTTATCTGCGCTACAAGTCCGTATAAAATTATTGGAAGACTGGGCGGAAATAACAGTCCGAGACTTCCAGTTGTGGTAAGTAGTCCCAGATTAAAGTTTTCCGGATATCCCTGTTTAGTCAACATAGGATACAAAAGTCCGCCGAGCGCAATAATCGTTATTCCCGAAGCTCCCGTAAAAGCGGTAAATATAGCAGCGGTGCAAAGCGCTACTATTGCAAGCCCTCCCGGCATCCAGCCAAATAAACTATTGGCTAAATTCAATGCTCTTTTGGGAGCATTACTTTCGGCAAGTACGTATCCTGCAAAAGTAAAAAGCGGAATTGCAATTAGCGCCGGCATACTGGCTAAACGCATCGTTTCAACTAGAAAATTAGAAAAATCAATTCCTACGTAATAAAAAGCATACAACGCCCCTGCAGATATAACTGCAAACACAGGCGCTCCCAGAAAAAGCAAAAGCAATAGTATTAAAACTACAAGTAGCGTCATTTTTCTTTAAATATCCCTGCCAAACTATGGAAAATTATAAGTCCAAATCCCAAAGGTATCATAAACTCCATATAAATTGCGGGAACCTGCCACAAACCTATTGAAAATAATTTTGCCCCGAAACTAATTTCCGATTTAACAAATTTTACCGCAGCATACATCAAAACAATGCATACTGCGCTTGTGAAAATTCTATTTACGATATTTGTAAGTTTATTTAATTTAGGTTTAAATTTTTGTGTTAAAACGTCTAAAGCAAAATGCTTATTGGTTGCAACGGCTATTGATGCTCCCAAAAATCCAACCCATAAAACGAAATAACGAAGTAAGGGATCTAGCCATAATATGGATTTACCTACAGTAAGCCGCAAAGATACTTGCAAAAAAGAAAGCAGAACCATCAGCCCTATTAAAACCACCAGGGCGATTTTTTCCGTTTTTATAAAATAACTTTCAATTTTAGTCAGGCGTTTCATATTTTTTTAAAAGAAATATCCTGTTTCCAATCATTATAGGATATATCAACAGTACCAGGCGCTATTAACCTGCGCTTGACAATAATGCTACAATAGTACGACCGAATTATTCGGGGTGCTTTTATAAAAAATTTCATTTAGCGGATAATTTACTGAAAAAATTTGCCCATTTTAGCAAATTTTTTTAAACTTTTATCAAGTAAAATTTTTTTTATTAAAAATCAATGTTGCTTTTCAAAATTTTACTGTATAATGAAGTTATCCTTTAAATTTTCTTTGTTGTAACTTTCAACGTTAGGAGTAACCAGTGATAAGACCTCAAACCTTAAAGAGTAAAATACATTTGTCAGAAAATCAGAAGAAAGTAAT
>DATKZD010000006.1:0-2638 GCA_035528195.1 Elusimicrobiales bacterium | reverse complement strand
TATGTTTAAGGTTATATCCGATTTTAAGCCATCGGGCGATCAGCCCAGCGCAATAGTCAAACTTACTCAAAACATAAAAAAGAACGTTTTGAATCAGATACTTTTGGGTGTTACGGGTTCAGGTAAAACTTTTACTATCGCAAAAGTGATAGAAAAACTGAATATGCCGGCGATTATAATGTCTCCCAATAAGGTCTTGGCGGCTCAGTTATACGGCGAATTTAAAAGCTTCCTTCCTAAAAATGCCGTAGAGTATTTCATTTCCTATTACGATTATTATCAGCCCGAAGCGTATATCCCGCAAACAGACACATATATTGAAAAAGACGCCTCTATTAACGAACAGATAGACAAATTGCGTCTAAAAGCTACCACTTCCCTTTTAAGGCGAAAAGACGTGGTAGTGGTAGCGTCCGTTTCGTGTATTTACAATATCGGCTCTCCCGAAAGTTTCGCAAACCTTCACTTGCCTCTTGAAAAAGGCACAGAAATTTCAAGGACGGAAATTACAAAAAAACTTGTTTCAATACAATATGAAAGAAACGAAGTGAACTTTGGGAAAAGTAATTTTAGAATGAGAGCAAATAAAATAGATATCCTCCCGCCTTATCAGGACTATGCCATACGGGTGGAAATTTCTCCTTTGAATGTAATTACGTCGTTGCAGGAGTTTAATCCTTTAACGGGAGAGGTAGTATCTAATTTAGATAGAGTAGCAATATATCCCTCAAAACATTTTGTATCTACTGAAACCGATATTGAAAGGGCAATAGAAAATATAGAAGCCGAACTTACTGAGACTTTAAAAAAATTAAAAGCGGAAAATAAATTACTGGAGTATCAAAGATTACAACAGCGAACAAAATATGACGTTGAAATGATACGTAAAATAGGATATTGCTCGGGTATTGAAAATTACTCCCGTCATTTATCGGGACGTAAAGCGGGGCAAAGACCAAAGTGCCTGCTGGATTATTTTATAAGCCAATTCGGCAGTGACGGTTTTTTGATGTTTATTGACGAATCTCACGTTAGCGTTCCTCAAATAAGGGGAATGTACGAAGGCGACCGCTCGCGTAAACAAACTCTTATAGATTTCGGATTTAGAATGCCTTCAGCGTTAGATAACCGCCCTCTTAAATTTAGCGAATTTGAAAAACTTATGCCTTGCACTACTTTTCTATCTGCAACTCCCGGAGTTTACGAAATTAAAAAATCTGATAAAAAAAGCGTAGTGGAACAAATTATACGACCTACAGGACTTGTTGACCCGCCTGTAAGTATTCACCCTACCAAAAATCAAATCAAGCATTTAATCGGCAAAATAAAAGAGAAGTCAAAAAAGGGAGAAAGGTGTCTTGTGCTTTCGCTTACTAAAAAAACTGCGGAAGATTTGGCATCTTATTTTCAGACTCAAAAAATAAAATCGCAATATCTTCACAGCGATATTGACACTTTGCAGAGAATAGAGATTTTAAATAATTTAAAAAAAGGCAAAATAGATGTTTTGGTAGGTATTAATCTGCTTCGCGAGGGATTGGATTTGCCTCAGGTTTCGCTTGTAGCAATTTTAGAAGCTGATAATGAAGGGTTTTTACGCAGTGAAACCACTTTAGTTCAAATATCCGGGCGCGCTGCGCGAAACGTAAACGGCGAAGTTATTTTATATGCCGATAAAGTTACACGCTCAATGAAAAATGCCCTGGCGGAAATGTCGCGCAGACGCAAAAAACAAATTGCTTACAATAAAAAACACAAAATAACTCCCAAATCCATAGAAAAAGCGGAACATAAACTTGAAGAATTTGAAAAAACCGCAAAAAAACAAGGCGTAGGATTATTAAGCGAACTTAGTAAAAAATCTATTCGGGCGCATAATCTGCCGTCTATTATTGCTCAAGTAGAACGCCAAATGAAAACCGCCGCAGAAAGTTTAGACTTTGAACTTGCCGCCGAACTTCGCAATTATTTACTTGAACTTCAACAGATGAGCTTAAAAAATAAATCCAAAAAGTAACAGTGTCGTTCCTGCAATTTTTAGGCAGGAACCCAGTCTAGCTGTGCAAGTTTACGTTGTAATACTGGATGCCTGCCAAAAGATTGCAGGCATAACATGAAATGGTAAAAAATAAATCCAAAAAGTAACTTTTATTATGTGGTCCCTACAGAAACTTTCGGGTATGAAGTGGAGGGGGGGGGATATGAAAATGGCAAGTGTCTTACGGACCTGTGATTTTAACCTGTGTTTTTCCCCAGTCTTTTGCACGTGCAGACATATAATAGTGATTTTCGTCTGCGCCTATCACAAATCCTTCTTTTTCAAATGCATATAAAAGCCTTTTTTTAAACAGGTCGGGATCCCCGCTCATTGCTGAAAGTCTATATAAATTATCAGTATAAAACCCGTAGCGTTTTTTGTGTACTTGTTGGATGCGGGATAAATATCTCAAATGTATATTTGCCTCTTTAATCTGCCCTAAACTCTGCGGGCTAAACCTGTAAAAGAACATATATCCCCATAAAACTGCAAGAAGAGCCATAAGTCCCAAACTTAATGCAAGCGTGAGTCCCTGCGAAAATCCTGTTCTCTGCCTTACTTTCACTACCACTGTTGAAGCTATATAGTCGTGCAAAGTAC
>DATKZD010000005.1:0-3141 GCA_035528195.1 Elusimicrobiales bacterium | reverse complement strand
CGATATATTAGGGCAAAGTGAACTTAATCAAGAGTTAATAGATGCTTGCAGGAATGGAGATTTCGAAAAAGTTGAAGAACTTGGCGGAAAACCAACTAGCGAAGAAGATTTTAACGGGCCTCTAAAAATAGTTAAAAAAATTGGCAAAGAAAAGGATCCTGACAAAAAGAAAAAACGCAAATGGTACGCCGATGTACATGTGGAAACGCCTGAAGGAAATTTGTTGCATATAGCAGCTGGAAACGGACATACAAAGATTGTTAAGTATCTATTAGAAAAAGGGGTAAGTCCAAGCGAATACGGGGAAAATAATTATCAACCTGTGCACGTAGCTGCAGAAAAAGGATATATTGATATTGTAAGTATGTTATTAGACAATCCCAAATCCGGTTTTAAAAACCCACAATGCATTACCGACCTTAATTTGCTTGACAAAATCCGTCTGTTAGTTTTGGCAGCTTCGGGAGAAAATCCAAGATGGAGTTCAGAACGGAATCCGGAATGGAATCCTGAAAAGGATCCGAGATGGGACAAGGAAGTGGATTTAAAAGGGAATTTAGGAATGCTAGAGTACTTAGTGAAATTGCATAATTTTAAAGTTGATATTACTGACAACATGGGTCATACGCTCCTTCATCACTTTAAATACAATCTTAGAAGGCTAGAACGTGAAAAAGGTGCTACGCAAGACCCAGCTAAAAGAGAAAAGTTAGCCAAAAAAATAACTAAATTGGAAGACGTGATAGGATATCTAAACAAATAAGGCGTAACAGAGTCTTATGTAAACAAGCTAGTCAATAACCAAATAATATAGAATTAACGGGAAAGCAACAACAGCCGCTACGGAAGTAGCGGCTGTTGCTATTTTAAGCCGTTTTGTTGGATTGGTTTTGTTAGCTTGTTTTCTAAACGCTTAATTAAATTGCAACGTATTTGCTATTTTGTTGGCAGGGTAAATTTTACGGTTGTTCCTTTACCGGGTTTTGATTCTGCCGTGATGTTTCCACCGTGAAGTTGAACTATTTTTCTACATACCGCAAGTCCCAACCCATAACCTGATGACTGGTCGGAAATATCCGTTTGGTAAAATTTATCAAATATTTTTGCAATTTCTTCTTTTCCAATTCCTCTGCCTTGGTCTTTAATTTCAAACTGGTGGAAATTAGTCAACGCTTTATAATCTACCGTTATCTTTTTGCCTTTCGGCGTGTACTTAATAGAGTTTGATATTAGATTATTGATAACTCTCTCAATTAGGCGTTCATCTGCATTTATAATGCAGGGTTTTTTAGGCAGTTGCGCAATTATTTTTATTTGCTTGCTTTTAAGAGCAGGTTTGAAAGTGCTAATTACGCCGCCGATAAGTTTTTGCAGGTTAAATTCCTGTTTTTTTAGAGTTAATGTACCTGACTCCATTTTGGAAATATCAAGTATGTCTTCTATGAGTGCGAAAATTTTTCTGCTGGAATCACTCATAGATTTCAAGTATTTCGCACGTTGTTTGACAGGAAGTTTTTCGTATTCTAAAAGTTTTATATATCCTTGAAGTCCTACAAGGGGAGCGCGCAGGTCGTGAGCTACCGAATTGAAAAAATCTTCTTTCATTTTATCTATTTTGCGTTCTAAAGTTACGTCGTTGAAAACCATCATTACTGCTGACTCGTGTTTATTTTTATGAAGTACTGAGTATTTTAATTTGTAATAGTAATGTTCAATGCCGGTTCCTATTTTTAACTCAAATAATTCGGACACTTTTTCTTTGTTGATTATGTTCTTTACCAACGTTTGAATGGGGTTTTTAGTTTTTTGAGGCATATTTTTTTCAAAATCTTTGTTTGCAATTATGCTTTTTGCAATTGCGTTTGAAAAAAGTATTTTTCCGTTGGCATCGGCAAGTACAAGTCCGTCGCGCATTAGTTTTATAAGCAGGTCGGTTTTACTTTTTTCCTCTATTATTTTGTCTATTTGCAGTTCGTCGTACCTGCGGACTTTTCCCATCATTGAATTGAACGCACTTATAAGTTGTTCAAATTCTATAAATGTTTTATGTTCGGGCAGCGGCGTGGAATAATCGCGCTTAGAAACTCTCTCTGCCCCTTTAGTTATGTTTCTTATCGGACTAGCCAGTTTAGAGGTGAAAAACCACGCTGCAAAGTAAGAAGCGGTTGAAATTGCAAAAAGCAAAAACAATATCATACTTATGGTTAAAGTTATTGCCCAATATGCTTCTCTTTTATGTTGAAGCGTAACTGCATTTAAATTAAAACCGGGTACCCTTTCATAAGCTCCCACAAAAAGCCCGAACTCGGAGGGTACCTCAGTTAATTTTCCTGCGATATTTTCTCTAAATTTTTTCTTAAGGTAACTAGCTGATATTTTAGGACTAATATCGCTTTTGAAATTGAAAAGATTGCCGTTATCATCGGCTAAATATACTCGTCCCGTAATGCCTATCGTCTGCCTTTTTATCCTAGACCATAGCTTGGAAAAATCTATTATCAAAAAAAGATATTTATTTTGCTTAAGAGGGACTAGAACTTCGGCCGAAGGCACGGCTCCCAAAAGTTTGAAATTGCTTACAGATATCTTTCCGCTTTTTTTGGCAGCTAGAAATATGCCGGAGTTTGAACGGTCAAGAAAGCCGATTTGTTTTAATGCATCCAAAATACCTACTTTAAATTCTTCTCTACCTTTAGCGTCTAATACCGAAACCAACATAAAATCGGGATTATTTTGCATAGCGTCTTTTAAAATGTTTTCAGCGCGAATTTTTTGTTTTCTTGCCAAAGCCCTTTGTAAAGGTTCAAAAAACACAAGCCGTTGGTTTAGCCCTTCCATATGTTGATAAATGGTAGTAGACGCAGCAGCCGAATATCCCTGATGCACCTGCAAAATATTTTCTTTTGCCTGTTTTTGGTAATGGAATAGAAAACCCGCAGTAGGGATAAGAGGCGCTATCCCAACTACTATCATTAATGTAAAAAGACGGGAAAACAGAGACATATTTTTTTACCTTTATGTTCCCTTCTCCCCCTTGCCTGCCCTCGAACGCTTTAATCGGGGGTCAAAGGGGGGGAGGGGGGATTAAAAAAATGAAAAACCTATTCAACAACGTAGTGCTTGTTTACTTTACCTTTTTTA
>DATKZD010000004.1:0-5179 GCA_035528195.1 Elusimicrobiales bacterium | reverse complement strand
GATATGTTCGCAAAATAAAATGAAACTTGCCAAAAAAAATGCTCTCTATATGCATCCTATGCCCGCCGAAAGGGGTTTTGAAGTTGAAGAACAAGTAATAGACTCAGAGCAAAGTGTAGTCTACGATCAAGCCGAAAACAGACTGCATATTATGAAGGCGCTCTGTGCCCTTACGATGGGCGGGTTTTTATAATATCCCACTTTTTTCCAATGTGCTATCAGATAATCATAAGACCTTAATTACTTTCAATTTATTTGCTAAAATGTCACTCTAGTGATATTTTTGAGGGAATTACGATGGAATTAAATCATAGGAATTTATATAGACTGCCGTGGAACTATGCCGATAACATCATAACATGGCTTGAACCCACCAAAACCTGCAACATTTACTGCGAGGGTTGTTATAGCGCAAACCGTCCTAATGCGCACAAAACACTAAAGCAGATAGAACAGGATTTAGATGTTTTTGGAAAATACCGAAATACCCATGCCGTTTCTATTGCCGGCGGAGAACCTCTTTGTCATCCGCAGATAACCGAAGTAGTCAAAATGACGGCGGAGCGCGGTTATAAACCCATAGTAAACACCAACGGCTATTCCATGACCGAGGATTTAATGCGTAAATTAAAAGATGCAGGAATGGTGGGACTTACTTTTCATATAGACAGTTTGCAGACACGTAACGGCTGGAAAAATAAAAATGAAATTGAGTTGAATGAACTTCGTCTTCACTATGCCAAAATGGCTGCTAAGGTAGGAGGACTTTCGTGTGCATTTAATTCCACCGTCTACGGGGACACTTTGAAATATGTGCCCGAGCTGCTTAAATGGGCGCAGGACAACATAGACATAGTCCACGTTATGGTATTTATTGCTTTTAGAGGGGGAACACCTCCTGAATTTAATTGCTTTGTAAAAGGCAAAAAAATGGATGTAAAAGAGTTTGTCTACGGCGACGACAAAGGACAAAGAACAAACATAACTTCCAGAGAAATGGTTAAAGAGATTAAGAAAGCTCACTCTAATTTTTCGCCCTGTGCCTATTTAAACGGAACGGAAGATCCCTCCGCATTAAAATGGCTTCTAACCTTGAGACTTGGAAATAAAAACAAAATTTTAGGTTATATGGGACCGAAATTTATTGAACTTGCTCAGATGGCTTATCATTTTCTTTTCAGTAAATATTTGGGATATATGCATCCTAAAGTGCATCGCAGGGTAAAGAGAATGTTTCCTTTGGCTATTTTTGATAAGGGGCTTTGGAAAACATTTAAAAAATGGTTTTTTTATGTTGTTAAAAATCCAGTCAGATTGTTTAAATCCCTGCATATGCAATCAATAATGATGATTCAGCCCGTTGATTTTTGTTCCGACGGCAGGCAATCTATGTGCGACGGATGCCCCGATATGACAGTCCATGACGGCAAGCTTGTGTGGTCGTGCAGACTGGAAGAGCAGTTGAAATATAATTCCTTTTTTACGAGTTTTCCCAAAGAAGGGAAAGTGCCTTGCGGAAATAAAACCAACTAGTTTTTAAAATTTCAAGCATTGTGCTATACATTTGCATAATGTTTTTGGAGTAATTGACACGTTATGAATAAAAATTTGAGAATTTTTGCGTTCGGCGGAAATGAGGTTTCACCTAGCGGAATAACAGATCCGCTAACAGGCAAATCTATAATTGCGGATATCCCCATGCAATGGGAAAAAACTATTCAAACCTGCCGTAAAATAGCCGATATTATCTGCAGGCATCCCGACGATTTGTTTATTTTAACGCACGGTAACGGCCCGCAGGTTGGAAACATTTTACTTCGCAGCCAATATGCCCGCCCCATACTTCACGGCATGCCTTTGGATGTGTGTGTTGCAAGTACTCAGGGGACTATGACGTATATGATAGCCCAGCTTAATAATGAACTGGCTATGCGGGCAATAAAAAGGCAGGCATGCGGTATTGTTACTCAGGTTGTAGTTAATGCCGGTGATCCTGCATTTAAAAATCCCGCAAAATTTATAGGCCCTGCTTATAGTAAAAAAGAAGCTTTTGAATACAAAGAGAAAGATGGCTGGGATATAAAGCTTTACAAAAAAGACTCCATCGGTAACGAAATATGGAGAAGGGTAGTTGCTTCTCCCAATCCGTTGGACATCGTAGAGCTAGGTGCCATTGAAGCCTTGTTAGAAAAAGGGATCATACCCATTACCGTTGGAGGCGGAGGAATACCCGTAATTAAAGCAAGAACCAAAGTAATAGGCGATGAGGAAGTTTATGAAGCCGGTCACGAAATAATTTTTAAAAGAAAATTTAATCCAAAAAATGAACCGGCTTCGGTTTATTGCGGAGTTGAGGCCGTTATAGATAAAGATCTTGCCAGTGCTCTTTTGGGAGTAAAATTAATTGAAAAAGCGAAAATTAAAGGCAAAAAATCGGAAGTAACTTTAACCATTTTTACAGGTGAAGACGGTGCTAAGCTAAACTATCAGCAACCCAACGAAAAACCATTAAGAAAATTAACGGTTAAAGAAGCCGAAAAACTTCTAAACCTAAAACCCTGCCCGTTTCCTGCCGGAAGTATGGGACCTAAAATACAATCCGCTGTTAATTTTATCAAAGGCGGGGGAAAGGCCGCCTACATAACCAAAACGGAATTGTTTGAAGATACCCTTAAAGGAATAAGCGGAACAACGATAGTTTCCTAGCGTTTTTAGTGATTTAACTTGCGTAAATTGCTAACCTGGTACTTATGAGTAAAGAGAAAAAATCCCCCAAAAATATTAAAAGTATTCCCAGTAAAATTACCAAAAAAACACATTCTTCCACGGTTGCAATAGGTGATTTGCACGGGGAGTATAAAGGTTTTATAGAAATACTTAGACATACAAAGTTAATAGATAAATCCCTTGATTGGAAAGCGAAAAATCAAATTTTAGTCCAAATGGGGGACGTAATAGACAGAGGAGAGTTCGGACTTGAAGTTTACGATTTGCTTGAGAAAATGCAGTGTCAGTCCTTAAAATTTAAAAGTAAAGTAATAAGACTTTTGGGCAATCATGAACTTGAGATTTTAAAAAAACATTATTATCTAACTACAATGAATGCGCAGGAAATTGAAACTATCAGAAAAAAACTTGTGTGCGACGTCTTAAACAAAAAAGTTATTGCGGGGTTTTATAAAGACGGATATATTTTTACCCACGCAGGTATTCGCGACGAATTGATAGATGTTTTGTTTAAAGGAGTACCCAAGAAAAAATTAACGCTGCGAGCTTTAGTCAAAAAATTAAACGATATTTTGTACTATGCGGTTTTGCGCAGTAATTTTAGTAACCCTATTTTCAACATAAGTTACAGACGTGGAGGAAGTGATAAGTTTGGCGGTATTTTTTGGGAAGATTTAAGGGATTTTATATCCTGCAAACACGATTATAATTTCAAGCAGGTAGTTGCACATACTCCGATAGAGGAAGTTTCCGTATTTGCCGACGGTAAAATTACCGCAATAGATGTTGGCATATTTAAGGGATACGGCGGCGGTAAAGCTTATCTTAACTTAAAAAACAAAAAAGTAAATATAAAAAAATTATAATGCAGATAATAGTTTTTCGGTAATTTTATCTGTAAGTTTGTCCATCTTACGTCTTTGGGAGAGTGTTGTATCGTCAAAACCCGCAAGATGGAGCGCTCCGTGGATTGCGAGAATTAGCAGTTCCTTTTTTAACGGATGCTTAAATAGCTTTGACTGTTTTTTTGCCTGTGGCAGGCAGACGAAAATATCACCGAATGGCAGACGTTTTTCTTTTTTAATAAGTTTTTTAGATTTATAAATCCCCCCAACTCTCCGTCCTGTATTTTTTAAGGTTTTCGAAAACATATATGTTTTCGCCTTTGATAAGGGGGAGGGGTTATTATAATTAAAAGCTATGACATCGGTAATACGGTTTTTATTTAAATAAATTTTATTTAGCTGTTTGATTTTTGCACTACTCGTAAAAATGAGGTTTACTTCCACATTTTTACGTGAAACCCCGCCAAGTCCCTCTGTGATAGATTTTTTAAACAGTTTTTCGTCTTTTACGTAAGATGGCGTTGCAACTTCGTAAAAAATGTTTACTTTTGCGTTACTTAGTTTTTTTTGCTTCCCATTTTTCATAAATTTGGATTATTTTTTTAACTAGATGATGGCGTACAACATCTAAGTGGGTGAAGGATATTATTTTTATCTCTTTAGTATTTTTAAATATTTTAACCAGTTCTACAAGTCCGCTGTCTTTTTTATTTACAAGGTCAATTTGGGTGATATCTCCGGTTATTGCCATTTTGGAATTAAGCCCCATACGGGTTAAAAACATTTTCATTTGTTCGGGTAGTGTATTTTGAGCTTCATCAAGGAGGATATATGCATTTTCCAGCGTCCGTCCGCGCATATATGCAAGCGGAATAATTTCTATGATGCCGTCTTGCCTTAAAGAGCGAAATCTATCAGGTCCAAGCAGATTTTGAAATGCGTCGTAGAGAGGTTTTAAATAAGGATGGACTTTTTCGTAAATATCGCCTGGCAAAAAACCCAGTTTTTCGCCTGCTTCCACAATAGGCCTAGTCAATATAATGCGTTCCACTATGTTTAGTTCCAGGCATCTTAGTGCAGCTGCTACTGCAAGAAAAGTTTTTCCCGTACCCGCCGGTCCAATGCTGACAGTCATATCGTAATCAAAAAGGGACGAGGCATATTTCGTTTGCGTTAATCCGCGTGGTTTAACATTTATTCCATTTTGCCTATGGTAAATTACTCCGTCCTGTATCGGTTTATCCGTACTTATTTTTTTAGGAAATATTTCTTTATGATATTTATCCAAAGTTTTTTGTATAAGTAGTATAGTTTTATCTACTTTTGAAGTAGAACCTCTAATTGTAAGCTCTACCGCCTCACTGTGCGAATCGTGGCGTACAAAAATATCTGCGCCGGTTTTGTGTTCAAGATTTCGCAAATTAGAATCCTGAACACCTAAAATTAGAATGATGTCACGCTTACTTGTCAGTCTGAGTTTCTTTGTAACCATTTTAGTGAGAAGGTAACCTTGTTTTTCCGCGCGGTATTACCACTATGCCGGAAGGGTCAATGAAATATCTTTGCGCATCGGCCTTAAGATTGTGGCCGATGGTTCTTTTCGGACC
>DATKZD010000003.1:0-2053 GCA_035528195.1 Elusimicrobiales bacterium | reverse complement strand
CGAGGAAGTGACGCTTCCTTGAAGCTGTTCGGAAAAGCGTCCCACTCCCGGTAAAAAAGATTTTGCCTTAAAACTGTGTTATTTGTTCGTTTGGATATACGGGGGATAAACCCCCTCGGGGTATACGCCACTGCCGCCTGTAAAAAGTACTTTATTAGATTTCCTAACTTAATTTATCCCAGTAATTACCAATGCGATAATTGAACGTTGGGAAACATTTTATATTTTAGTGTTTTTATATATTATGTCGGTAACGGATTTTATTGCCCTGTCTGAGAAAAAATCCGCACTGGGAAACAGGGAAAATTTCCCCCCATCCGTCTCGCCTCTGTTAATTAACAACGTTTCGGACTGATCGTTTCTATTAAAAATTTCGCTATAGGTGAACACTCCGCGATATCCGTCTTGCGCACCAACGATAAACAAACCATTTTTTATATTTTCCTTACTCTGTGGAAAATATGGCTTCAATATTTCTTTTAAGGCAACTCCTTTAAACTCGCTAATACCATGTATCCCCCTGCCTCTTCCATAAAATACTGTTAGATAATTTTGGGTCTGAAGATCTAAAGGGTATTTTTGTATCTCAGTAAGTAACGTATCCCCATTATAGATTGAAATTTTTGGTGAAAATATAGGGGATATATTTTTACGAACAACCAAAGAACATTTGGCAGAATGCACTATAATTTTAATGGGATTGCTGATATTTCTTTCACTGATGAGATCCATTGCAACTACAAGTTTTGCTTTTTTCGGCAACGGCCATAATTGAGATTCTTTTGAGGGTATTATCCTTCGTACATTTGTGGCAATAATTATTTTGTGTCTATTTGACGGGTAATATAATTCCCCCCAACTCAGTATTGTAGATTCGCCTTTTTGATTTATTATTTCTACGTATAAATCTATTATTGGATTAAAAGTATTATCTTTTCTTTTTTTAATTATCCTTTTATTGAGGATATCATACAGGGAATACCCTTCGTAGCAGTAGGTACCTATAAAGGAAAGATTGTCTTTATTTATTTCGGTTTCTTTTACTATTATAGACCGTTTTGGAAGTTTTGAAAATTTAACGGTGCCTTTATTTTCAACTTCCCCTAGAACTTGGATTTTAGCTACCTGTAAATTGTACATTTTACTATCATCATAGAAGTCATTGGTATTGTTTTGCGCAAAAACAATAGATGATGACAAAAAATAAAATAAGACGTACGCTATCGCAGTTTTTTTCATATTACGTTCTCCTGTTTTTATTATAATTTACCTAATTACCGTTATGCGCACAACGCATAACGGTAAACAAAAAAAATGAAAAGACTTCATTTAAAGAACTACTACCGAATTAATAATATTTATTTACGAAATATTATTCAAGAATAAAACTCAACTATTTTCCATAAAATAGACTCTGATATTGCACACTTGCCTGTACGTATTAAACTTAGTTTACTATTGGCAAAATCAAAGGTCTCGCTATTTTACCCTCTTTCTTGTTCTCTTGCTTCAAAAAATTCCAAAAGACCTTTTTTTTCTTTAAACAATCCAATCTGATAATTTGCAAGCGCAATAAACTTATACTGCTTCATTTGCAGGGCAATAGTTTTTTTCTCTTTTTCAAAATCTTTAAAAGATTTACCCTGGAGTACAAAAGCATGAAGAATTTCCGAAGGCGTAACTTTACAGGTAGATAAAAGTAAATTTTTAAACCTTTCCGAAAGTATCCGACGGCGTTCCTGCAGTTCAAATTGGGCGGGTCTCATTTTAAAATTACGCCATAGAGTGCGATTATAAATTTCACGGTTAAAAGTACCGTTGGGGCTAAATGCAGGTATGGAGCTTATGTAACGTGCAAGTTCAAAATCGGTAACCATCATTGCGTAATTTTCAGCCGACTGATTGAAAATTTCCTGAACTACCATATCCTGAAATATTTGTTTTTTTATCTTATCGCTCATTTCATCGCTAACTTCGGTACCTTCCTGTCGCAAAAATTCCACATACCTAAGGTGATGCTCTAAAAATTCATCATAAACAATAGTTTTTTTAC
>DATKZD010000002.1:0-4124 GCA_035528195.1 Elusimicrobiales bacterium | reverse complement strand
GTGGAGCGAAAAAGGCGCTCAAAAAGACGATTTGATATTTATAGTAGGAAATCCCGGTACAACCAGCCGTTTAAATACTGTTGCCCAGCTTAATTACGAAAGGGACTATTATATATCCGACCTTCTTGACGCTTTAAAATTTTTCAGAGCGAAGTTCTATGAATATACCGAACGCGGACCCGAGCAAAAACGCCAAATATGGATAAAAATTCTAAACATTGAAAACTACGTCAAAAGATATACAGGAAGATACGACGCTTTGGCAAACAAAAAAATAATGGCAAAGATAGCGAGAGATGAAAGTTTCTTAAAAGCTAAAGCGAAAGAAAACAAAGAACTTAAAAAAGTTGTGGGGAAATCGTGGGAAAAATTAGCTAAAGTTCAGGAGAAAAAAATTAAACGCCATAAAGAACTTGCCTACAGAGAAGTTTACAGCAGGATTGGAATACTGGGAAATAGCAGTCTCTCAAATATGGCAAATACCATCGTACGTTATGCGCGCGAAATGGAAAAACCCAATGAAAAGCGTTTTGAAGAATTTCGTGATTCCAATTTGGAATCTGTAAAATTCAAACTGTTTTCACCGGCCCCCATTTATCCTGAAATGGAAGAATACATCTTAAGTTCCGCTTTCGGATACGTTGCCGAAAAACTGGGTAGAAATGATGACTACACCAAAGCGCTATTAGGCGGACAAAGTCCCACATCGCTTGCCGATAAACTTGTGTCGGGTACCAAACTTAAAGACATTGAGTTTAGAAAAAAACTCATAGCAGGCGGTAAGAAAGCGGTTGATAAATGTAAAGATCCGATGATTGTGTGGGCAAGAAACATAGCCGACCTATATAGCCAATCCCGCCAGTGGTACGAAGATACCGTTCAAGGCGTAGAAGCCGCCGAAGGCAACAATATCGCAAAGGTTCGCTTTGCCGTATACGGAAATAACATTTATCCTGATGCTACGGGCACATTGCGTTTAAGTTACGGAAAACCTGCAGGTTATGAGTTGGGCACAACGCTTGTTGCTTATAAAACTTCGTTTTTCGGAATGTTTGCCAGAGCTGCGGAATTTGATAACGAAATGCCTTTTACTCTTCCTGAAAAAATAGCAAACCGCAAAGCATACATTAATATGAACACTCCGCTAAATATCGTCAGCATGCACGATACTTTTGGTGGAAATTCCGGCTCTCCTTTGTTTAATAAAAATCTGGAATACGTGGGGCTTTTATTCGACCGCAACATTCAAGGATTAGACAGAAATTATATCTATACCGAAACAAGGGGACGTACCGTATCGGTACATTCGGCGGGTATAACCGAAACGCTTAAAAACATATATCAGGCGGACGGTTTGCTTGAAGAATTAATGAGCAGATAAAACATTAATCCATTAGCGAAAGCGAAAGCGGCGCATTTTCATATGCGCCGCTTTTTTTATTGCAAAAGATTGTTAATTGTTTTCGCTATGTAGGAAATTTTTGGATATTTTCAAGGAAAAGTTAAAAGTGGTGGACCTGAGGGGGATCGAACCCCTGACCTCCTGCATGCCATGCAGGCGCTCTCCCAGCTGAGCTACAGGCCCGAAAAATCGCAGTTTCCGTCGTAAGCTCCCCCCGAATCTACAACGCAACTATACTTATTTTACCAAACTTTGACGGGTTATGGTTTGAGCGCAAACATCATAATACCCAATTGAAACCACTTGCTAAACCTTGACTGCAAATTGCCAATATCAATAGAATAGATAATACGCTTTGCGTTAAAACTCAGCGATATATAAATACAAAATGAAAAACATTAAAATTTTAAATCTCCCGCTTGTTTGCCTGATGGTATGTCAGCTTTCCTGCAGTAGACCAAAAGAATCCATAAAAAGAAAATTGGCTACGATACCCCTTTTACTTTCACTTAAAGAAGCAAGAGAAAAATACAAAGTAAAAGACGAAACTAAAACGTTCAAATCCGCCCTGGTAAGCAAGCACGAAAAAGCATTTTCTTTTCCGCGCAAATACCTTCCCGCAAAAGAAAGCGCAGCGTTGGGAAGTTTTTATAAAGACAAGTTATGGAGATTGGAAATTACATATCTGCCCTCTTATACGAAAAAAGTATCGTGGAGAAAATTTCTAAAAAAATCAAAATGCAAGAATTATAACAGTACAAAAATTGAAAACATTTTCCCGCTCTCAAAACAGATAACCTTTCAGGGGCAAGACAAAGATACCGTTATATCGTGTACAAAAGATTTCTTTTTCAAAAATAAAGAAACTTACTACTATTTTTCCATAGAAGACATGACTATATCAAACCAGGTATGGCAGGAACATTTTATGAAGAATAAAAAAATGTTTTTGTATGCAAATTGCAAAGATTATCCTTCCTGCTATACAACCGCAAAAGAACTTTTAAAGGAAGGTAAATGCAGGGATTCAATGTATTATTTTACTCAGGCAATAAAGTACAAGCCCGATAATGCCGCCTCGTGGTATTACAGAGCGTTGGCAAAAAAAGAACTTGGCTATTTTACTTATTCCAGAGCCGACTTTAAAAAAGCCGTAAAACTTGACGCATCTCTAAAATCCAAAGATAACGAAATAGGCATGCCTCTAAACGACCTAAATATAAGATGCATAGAAATTATTGATTAGCCGAAGTTTAATTTTTCTTTAGTGCTTCATCACATAAATTTTTTATGGATTTTTTTATTTCGGGATGGATAAAGTTCGGCGCAATTTGTAGCAGAGGACGTAACACAAAACTGCGCAGATGGGCGCGCGGGTGGGGTAGTGCCAGTTTTTCGCTTTTTATTATTTTGTCTTCGTAGAAAATAATATCCAAATCTATTTCACGCGGACCGTTTTTAAAAGTCTCCCGCCTGCCTGTAAATTGCTCTATCTGCTTTAAAACTTTCAAAAGCTCTTGCGGTGAAAGTAAAGTTTTAAATTCCAAAACGCCGTTTAAAAATTTACCCTGACTAGTGCATCCCTCGGGTTCTGTTTCTATAATATCTGATACTTTTACTATGCTTCCAAATTCTTTTATAGCGTCTAAAGCTTTTTCAATATAGAGTTTCCTATCTTCTATATTACTTCCAAAAGCAATATAGGCCGTACTCAATTTTTTTGATGATGTTTTAGTCATTTGCCGTAATAGGTAATGCAGGAATCTTTCGTCTCGTAAACGCAGACACTGCTCATCATATCTTTATAGACGGGTTTTAATGTTTCGTAAATCCATATTGCTACATTTTCGGTAGTAGGGTTGGGTAAAACGGTGTTTAAACTTGTGCCGCCTAAAACTTTATTTATTTTTTCTGCTAAATGTTTTTTGACTTGTCTAAAATCCACCAAAAAACCTTCTTTATTTATTTTGCCCGAAAGAGTTATTTCGTATTCAAAAATATGTTTATGTTCGCCTTCGTTTAAACTGCCGTCGTGATGATGGCTGGCGGTAAACCGTGATTTTTTAGTTAGATAAATTGTCTTCATAGTTTTACAGTTTCAATAGAATGCGCCATTTTTATAACTTGCGCAGTTTGTTTGACGTCGTGCACGCGTAAAATATCGGCTCCTTTAAGATAGCAAAAAACCGCCGATGACAAAGAACCCAAAAGGCGGTCTTTGGGATTTTTTTGATTTAGCACAACCCCTATAAACGACTTTCTGGAAGTGCCGATAAGTATTTTAACTTTAAGTTTTTTGAAATAATTTAAATTTTTAATCAAAAATAAATTTTGCTTTGCGGTTTTTGAAAACCCTATTCCCGGGTCTATAATTATGTTTCTGCGGGAAATTCCCGCACGCAGACAATCCCTTATTTTACGGTCAAAAAATAAATAAATCTCTTTTAAAATATCTTTATAATCCGTCATACTTTGCATTGTTTTGGGAGTTCCCCTCATATGCATAATTATAACGGGGCAGTTGTATTTTTTTGCAACATGCATCATAGCGGGATTTTTTAACCCCGTTATGTCGTTTATCATATTTGCGCCGCACTCAAGACATTTGAACGCTACCTGAGGTTTTGACGTATCTATTGAAATCGGAATGTTTTTTGAAAGCAGGCGGATTTGTTTTACGGCGGGTAAAATGCGGGCAAGTTCCGTTTTTATGCTTATGCCT
>DATKZD010000001.1:0-3636 GCA_035528195.1 Elusimicrobiales bacterium | reverse complement strand
GATGTTATATGTCGTTATCAGAGTCTTTGAATTTAAAGAAATCCCCGTAATATGTAAAAAGGGATCCAGTGATACAAAAGAAGCAACTCTTTACTATCGAAACAGGAACAAGCGTTGGCAAAGTGCAGCTGTTTCTAATTCTTATGACATGCGTGATATTATCAAATTAGCAACAGTAAAAATGATGCAAAGGAAAAAGCAATTTGGATATATCGTAGAAGATGGTGATAAGAAAAAACTAGACGATGAATTAGAGGGATTATGAATAATGTAGATAAAATAAAATTAAAAGGTTATTGGAGAATTAATTTTCAGCCTAGCACACTTAAAGAACGATTATCTATACCTCAATGTAAAGAGATTGTAGAAAAAAATTCAGTTATGATACGTGGGTGGGATTATCCGCCTGTCTTTCCAAATACCGAAAACTACGGAACATTGCCCAAAAATACTTTTTATGAGGGTTGGATAGATGATGAAGAATACATTGAGTTATGGAGAATGTATCAAAGTGGACAATTTCTACATTATTTAGCCTTACGTGAAGACTGGAAAGAATTACCTTCTGAAGGAAGTTGGAAAGCCCCTAAGAAAGCACTAAGTATTATAGGAACTGTATATCAATTAACAGAGGTTTACGAATTCTTATTTAGACTTACGCAAGCTAAGATTTATGATGAAGGAGTGCAAGTTTCAATTTCACTCAATAATAGTTACGAAAGACAACTGTGGATGGCAGATACTAGACGTGTGCCTTCTAGAAGAGAAAGAAAAACAGGTGCTGCAAATATTGAAATACCTATAAAAAAATTAACTAAAGAAAATATCATTCAAAATTCAAGGGAAATGGCATTGCGAGATGTTTCATTTATTTTTGAAAGATTTGGATGGGATAATCAGCCAATAGAAACGTTTAAAGAAATTCAAGAAGGGTTTTTCTCTAGCAAGTTTTAGCAGGGGTCTAGTCTAGCTGCGCAAGTTTATGTCTCAATACTGGTTTCCTGCCAAAAGCACGCGGGAATTGTAAATGTTTAGTAATTCGTTGACAAATTTAGAGTTTCTTTTTTTAATCCCCCCTCCTATACTTATTTATAAGAAGTGCAAAAACAATTGCATTTATCAATCAAGTAGTTCCAGCAGTAGTGCTTCTTTTTGTTCTATTAGTTTGTTAAGTACGGATATTTCCTTACCAATAGTTTGGATGTGCTTATAGTTATTGTGATTGGAGGGGTCTTCAAGTTGTTTCGTTAAAATATTAACTTGTTCTTTTGCCTTTTCTATTTCTTTTTCTGCTTTTTTTCTATTTTTTTCTATATTATGTTGCTTGCCTCTGTTTTTGGCATCCAACAATTTTATGCTTTGATTTCGCGCATTACTTAAACTTGCCCTAACAACTTGGGAAGAATTTTCCTCCATTTGCTCCTGACGGCTTAGGAAATAATCATAATTGCCATGATAAGTTTTAAGAGTGCCTTTATCTACGTGAATGGTATAATCGCAAAGTGAATTGATAAAGTAAATGTCATGACTTATGATACATATTGTGCCTGTATATGCTTTTAGGGCAGCAATAAGAGAATCCACGCTATTTAAATCTAAATGAATTGTAGGCTCATCAAGCAGTAAAACATTAGGTGGGTCCAGTAGTAATTTCACAAGAGCAAGGCGGCTTTTTTCACCGCCGCTTAATACTTTGGTTTTCTTAAAAACACTGTCGCCTGAAAATAAAAAGGCGCCAAGTATAATACGTACCGTAAGTTCTGGGTGCATACGTGTATTATCCATAGCTTCCTGCAAAACGGTTTTATTAGGGTTAAGCATTGTCGCACGATGCTGGCTATAGTATCCTACCTTAACATCCAGTCCATAAGTTATCTCGCCATTATCGGCTTTTTCAATCCCGGCAAGCAGTTTTAACAGCGTACTTTTGCCGGCACCGTTTTCCCCGACAAATGCTATTTTCTGTCCCCGTTCAAGTTCAAAGTTAAGGTTTTGATAAACTTTTATGTCCCCGTAAGATTTAGATATTTTTTTAGCAGACAGCACTCTTCTGCCTGCACGCGAGGGCTGAGGGAAATTTATACGCACCGATTTAGGGTCCGGCGGCACACATATAGGTTTAATCTTTTCAAGTTTTTTAATTGCACTTTGCGCGCGTGAAGCAGTTGACAAACGAGCTCTGTTTCTATTTATAAATTCTTTTAAATCTTTTATTTCCTGTTTTTGTTGTTTATATGCAGATTCAAGTCTAATACGAGCAGCAGCAGATTCTTTCACAAAAAACTCATAATTACCGTTGTAAAATTTCAGCATTTTATTCTCAAGACTAATTATCGCATTGCAAACACTGTTTATAAAGTGGCGGTCGTGAGATATAACTAAAACAGCACTGCTACACCTGCATAGCCAATGCTCAAGCCATTTAACCGAAGATATATCCAGATGATTAGTGGGTTCGTCTAAAAGTAATATGTCGGGTTGCTGTAGGAGCAGACGCGCTAACACAACACGCATTGCCCAACCGCCGCTAAGTGTTTTTACACTACGGTCAAAGTCACTTATTTTAAAACCTAAACCCATTAGAATTTCTTTGGCTTTAGCTTCTATTCTGCCGTCTACGCTACGGCAGATGGCAAGTGTTTCATTTAAAACTGAAAGTTCTGTAACCGGGGCGGTTTCCTGCGGCATATAACCTATGGATATATATTTTTTGGTTTGTATATTTCCTTCATCGGGTTCAATTTCTCCCAATATCATTCTAAGCAGAGTGCTTTTACCTGCACCATTAGGACCCACAAGTGCAAAACGGTCCCCCATATTTATTTGCAAACAGCTATCTTCAAAAAGTACTTGTGAACCAAAAGTTTTTCCTATATTATATAATGAAATCATAGAGATAAATTAAAGCATTTTTAAGATATACTTATGCGCCACTTTTAAGATGTTGTATCCCTAAAATGGATTATCGTGGTCTATATAGCAAGATATATTATTAACTCCAAAAATTTGATTTATAGTATTTAATTTTTCTTTTCTCTTTTATATTTATCCGTCTAAAATAAAATTTTAACCGAAGGATAAATAAAATCAATAAAAACCTGCGGATATATTCCCATAACTAAGATTATTGTAGCCAGAACGCTTAAAATTACAATCCGCCTGGCTCCCAAAGGAATAAACTCTTTAGCCGTAAGACCTTTTAGTATAAAGTTGTGCATCAGTTTTAAAACAAATAAAGATACCAGTAAAATCGCTAAAAAGGCAAAAGCAGTTCCAACAGGATGTAAACTAAAAAACCCTATCAGTATGGAAAAAACGGCTATAAATCCTCCCGATAACGGAAAACCCATTATGGCGAAAAACCCCACCAGTAAAAATCCTGCCAAAATAGGATTTAACTGAGAAAAATGTTTTTCGTCTTGAAAAGACGTAATTTTATAATCGCATTTTAAAATATCCGCTATAAAAAATAATGCCGCAAATGCCGAACCGTAAGTGAATATCCCGATAACAAATCCGCTAAAGGCGCCTAAATTTAAAACGGTAAGCCCCAAAAAACAAAAACCTGACGTAAACATTAACAGATAAGCAAGCGACGTTTTTATTTCTTTTTCGCTAATCGCCATAAAAGCCCCG